>NZ_NWBQ01000039.1 GCF_002837135.1 Macromonas bipunctata
CCAACTTTCCATACGTGACCAAGTTTTCGAAAGAAAATTGACGCATCTTCTTTCGATGTCTTCCGGGTAAGGTTACACTTTACATCACGCAGAAACAACAAAGCCCGCACATGGCGGGCCTCGTGTCAGTGTCGAGGAGGTAGGATGCCCCGACATCTGATGTTCATTAACCCGAAATCAGCGGGCCATGAAATCTAGACCGATTTTACGCGCCAGAGCCCACTTGCTCAAGGCGTATCGTGAATAACCTCAGCAAAAAGACTGTTCTCCCCTCCAAAACTGGACGGGGGCACAAGGACGACCGTGTGCAGGACGCTGCTGTAGTGCAGCCGCAGCGTGGTGGTCAGGGCGCGGGAGCGCCCCTTGGTACACATGCGAAATCGGTACACAGCCCAACGGTTCCCAGCGCTTCCGCTGGTTTTGACCCGATGGCAGTGAAGGCGCAACGCTTCAAGCTGCAGAACGTGGCTGCTGCCATCATCCCCGACAGCCGCATGGCCAAGTGCCTGAGGTTGCGTGCTCACAACCAGGAAATCAAGATTTGGAAGGTCAACGAGTACGGCACGGCTCACTACACAGGTTTGCAGACTTGCTCCTCCGTTTGGGAGTGCCCAGTGTGTTCAGCCAAGATTTCCGAGCGCAGACGTGCCGAGCTTTTGTCGGCGATGTGCGTTCATCAGGCTAACGGTGGCAACGTTCACTTGTTGACGCTGACGGTTCCTCACCAGCGTGGCGACGTGCTCAAGGAGCTGCTCGACCAGCAGGCAAAGGCACTCAAAAGGTTTTGGAACGACCGCGTCACCAAGGGCGTTCTGGTTGAGATGGGCTACTTGGGTCAGGTTCGTGCTTTGGAGGTCACACACGGCCGTAAAAGCCTCCGTAACAACGGTTGGCACCCACACTTCCACATCCTGCTTTTCACGGGCGTAGGAGCAGATGCAAAGGCTTCTACCCTGCACCAGCGTTACCAGTGGCAGCTTGCCTTGTATGAGGTGTGGGTCAAGGCTTGTGAGTACGCTGGTCTTGGTACGCCCAGCTTCCAGCATGGCCTCAAGCTGGACAACGGCAAGAAGGCATCCAATTACGTCACGAAGTGGGGTCTTCAGGACGAAATGACCAAGGCTCACCTCAAGAAAGGCCGTGCAGGTGGTGAGACACCGTTTGACTTCTTGCGTGCTGTGGCCGAGGACAGCTCCGACAAGCAAGCCGCAGCGCTGTTCCGCGAGTTTGCCCACGCCTTCAAGGGCAAGCGTCAACTGGTATGGAGCAAGGGTCTCAAGAAGGCTCTCGCCGTCGAAGATGTGAGCGACGAACAGCTTGTTGAGCGTGCGGAAGAAGAAGCCGAGCTCATGGGTTACCTGACCTATGAGCAGTGGCGCGACGTGTTGAAGGTGGATGCCCGCGGTCTCGTGCTCGAAATTGCGGCCAAGCGTTCCTGGTACGAGGTCACACGCTTCCTCGATGTTATCGAAGGCGCACACACCGGCACTGTCATTCCGCCGGGTTTGCTGGTCGAAGTCCGAGAAATCCTGCTGTGTTGACACCTCGGCGGCCTGCCGATGGCGTTTTCTAGTCGCCGATTACTGTCTTGGCTCCATTCCTGCAGAACCGATCCGGTTCTGCAGGTAGGGGAGTACCTGCCACGCCCTTATCTGGGCGTTTTATGGGGTTTCCAAAGACATTTGCGCGCCAGCTGCACCTTGACCTTGCTCGATGGCCTTTGCCTGCGCTCTTTCTACGGCTTCCAGACGGCCACGTAGCTCTGCTGCAACCTCGCGCGCCTCAGTTTCTGCCGCCCGCGCAGTCTTGGCCAAGACTTCGGCCCGTTCTGCCCGTGCAACTGTCTCCGCAAGTTGCGCTTGTAGTACCGCCACTTGCTGCTGTACGGCAGCGTACTTGCCTTTCGTGGCCTCCAATTGTTGCTGCAACGCTTCCTGCGCCGTCACAGCCGAATCGGCAGCTTCCATGGCTTCTGCCCGGGCATTTTCCAGTTCTTGCCGCTGTTGCTCCATCGCTGCCCGTTCAAGTTGCATACGTTGTTCGGCTTCCTCTTGAGCTACAACCCACACCTGCACGGCCAGCTCAGCGGCACGCTGTGCCACAGCCTCAGGTGCTGTAACCGCAGGTGCTTGCTCTACCTGCTGCTGTTTCCACGTCTTGATACCCTCACCGATGGTCGAAAAGCTGCCTGTGCCCAGCTCAGCGCGGATAGCAGCCAATGTGGGTTTCTTGCCGCGTGCGACCAGCGTATTCGCAGCGGTATGTATGTCGTTTGTAGTGATGGCCATGTACGGACTCCTGTAATGTTTGTATGTTGTATTGTAGTGTAAATTTTACAAATACAACACTACAACCCTACACACTGTTGTTGCCAAGTGGAGTTGGGGTATGGGGCTTGCCCCATGTAGCGCCGCAGGCGCGTAACCAGTGACGTTGGCCTGAGTGGATGTCAGTTCGCGGAAGTGACCTTTGCCTTGACGAACTGCCAAACGCGCCCTGTTAAGCCTGTGGGTTCTGGTGCGGCTTCTGCCTCATCATCCGTTGCTGGTTGTGCCGTGTTGTATGCCGTACCGTGCTCTTGTTGGTACGCAAGGTCGTTCGCTTCTTCATTCGTCTCCTCGTACTCCAGCTTGTCTGCTGGTGCGCCTGCTGGCTCATCTGCTCGCCTGAATGCTTCGTCGGCTTTCGCGACGATCGTCGCGAAACGGATGCCCTCGACCGTGACGTGCTTGAGCTGCATGAGTACGAAGTTGATATTGGTGTCGGACTTCACACCTATCTTGGTGAGCCGGTTGAGGATGCGTTGTTGGTGGTTGAGTGAGTAGCCACGCTCGTCTTGGCACATCTCCGGAACCGCAATCATTCCGTGCCTCACGGGTGGAAGGCCTGGGTAATCCGTGACGGGCGTACCGCGTTGCGCTGCGACGATGGCCTTGAGCATCGCGTTCAAGTTCTCGCCACTCTTGCGGCTGCGCTCCACCTCAAGCCACACCGTTTGCAGCCGACCGTGCTGGTCTTTCGTGACCGCCAGGCCATCGGCGTGTTTGCTGGCGTTGGGCACCATCCGCAGCAGCTCGCGTTCGGACACCACGTCCACGGCACCCTGTTGCCAAAAAAGACTCAACACACCCGTAGCCAACAGGTCATGCTCCCAGGACAGCGGCGGCGACCAGACGCCGTTCTTATCGCTGCGGCCCCAGTTGGTGCCATCGCGGTAGTAATCGTCTTCCTCTGCGTGTGCGTTGCGTTCGTTCGAGCCGACCGCATTGGCGTTGAGCCAAGCGGCACCTCGCGCGGCGACCACGTAGGCGCTACCTGCGCCGACACCTGGGAGTTTGCGCGGGAGCACGTAACGCAGCTGCACCAGCTTCCGAAGCAGCTTCTCAGCGTACTTGCGCCCATGCGTATCGTTCGGATACACGAAGCGTCCAAGCTCGATGGCCCTGAGCCAACCGAACCTGGCGATGAAGTGAAGTGCCGTGGCAGCGTGCTCGTTGGCATCCAACCGCGGCGGAATTTGGGATGAAAGTTGTTTTTGCATCCCAGGTATAGCTACTGACCGGCGTATTCCAGGCCGATATTGCGCTTGATGGCGTGTAAAAGTTTGTAACAGTTTTGGCCCGGAATACCGCCTGGAACACTGAGGATCGGCTCATCCCCGTCGGCAAGGTCATACCCCCTAGCTTTTGGCAGCTACTTCACGTCCGGCCAGCCGGACTACAGCGCCATCCTGAGGATGGCTCGTGGCTACGCTGCTCTCCCCTGAGGTCGAACAGCTGCGCGTGCTGGGTCGTCCTACGGACTCCTTGCCGCACTTGCCTTCACGCCCGACCAATATGGTCGGACTACAGCGACCCCCTGCGGTGGTCTCGTGGGCGCTCCCGCCAGCCTTTGGCTGCACTGCGTGCCGTCTACGACGGGCGGGCACCCGTAATAGGCACGCGCCCAAGTGCGCGGCTCCGAACAAGTTCGGCTCCTTCGGACAATTCCGGGTGCCCGCCCCTCTCCGAGGGTGGGAGGGAGCGCGGGCGTTGCCCCCACTGAGCTTTTGCCCGACCAGTCGCTGACGCTCCAATTTGTCGGTCAAAACTCAGCGGCTCCCCCAGCAGGTTTGCCACCTGCACCGCTTGGGCTGCTGCCCAAACCCGTGCTGCGCTCCTGCGGTTTTTCGTTCGCAAGCTCACTGCAAATCCTCGTCCCTTGCCCCACTGCACCAGCTCCAGCCGAACCTGAAACCTGCGGTTTCCGGTTTGTTCGTCTGGCCTGTTGCAGCGGCTCCCGCAGTGCCTGACGGCACTGGGCTGCGCCCCGGATGAGCACTCAGCCAGCAAGTCGCAAGCTCCTACTCCTGGCTTCGGCTCACCGGCTCCCGTTTGTGTATCTGCTACTTAGCTACTTACTTTGAGATGCAAAATTTCGTTTGTTGCATCCCAGACTTTATAAAACCATCAGCGCTTCTTGCATAACTTCCTTCTTCTTCTTGTCGCATGAACGCAAGGTACCTTTTGATTGTGTACGAAATCCCTTGGTAAAAATCTGATTTTGCTTGACTCAAGCACGGAGTTACCGATGTTAATTGTAATTCTCTGTTGATTTGTTGTAGATTTTGTATGGGTCCCGCAAGAGCTATTCTGGGCGTGCTGGATGCAAGCAAATTGGCATCATCAAATTTTTGCAGTACTAAGGCTAGTTGGCGAGCAGCTTCTTTCTCTACCATGAGTCTTTCCGCTAGCTCACGCTTTTCGCGTTCTTCGGCTCTTCTTTTAGCAGCTTCTTCTCTCATGGGAGCTTCCGCCTCCCATTTTTCTTTTGCTGCCTCTCTTTCCTTACGCCTAATTTCTTCTTTTTCTGCTTTTTCTCTTGCAGCTTTTTCTTCTTTTCTGTCTTCATTGGCCATATAAGCAATTGTGCCTAACCCAATAAATAGAAAAAAGATTATTTGCATTACAGATAATCCAGGTTTTTTTAATTTTTCCATGAGCTCCTCCTTCATTTATTAAATTTTTTACTTTTATCAT
>NZ_NWBQ01000004.1 GCF_002837135.1 Macromonas bipunctata
TAAATGCGATTGCCCTGAAGTTATCCACAAAGCCTGTGCATAACTTGCACCGGGGCACTACAATCGGTGCCCTGTTCTGGCCTACTGTCCACAGCCCGGCGTCCCCCTTCCCTCCCTTTTTTTCTGCCCCGCCGCCCGTCATGTCCATGCGCCAGCCCAGCCTTTTACCCGAAGGCCCCGACTTGTGGGAGGCTTGCGTAGACCGTCTGGCGCAGGAGATGGTGGACCAGCAGTTCAGCACCTGGATCCGCCCGCTGGTGGCCAAGGTCTCGCTCGACGGCGACAAGGTCACGCTGCTGGTGGCCAACCGCTTCAAGATGGACTGGATCCGGGCCCAGTACGCCAGCAAGATCACCGCCACGCTGCACGAGGTGGCCGGGCGCCCGGTGGCGCTGGAGCTGGCCATTGCCCAGCGCGAACCCGTGCCGGGCCGCGTGCTGCCCGCGCGTCGTCCACAAGATGCGGTGTTTGCCGAACTGCCCGACGTGGCCGCCGCGCCCCAGCCCAAGGGCGAGGAGCACCGCCACCGCCTCAACCCCGCGCTCACCTTTGCCACCCTGGTCGAGGGCCCGGCCAACCACATGGCACGCACCGCCGCCGGGCACGTGGCACAGCGCCCCGGTGCCATGTACAACCCGCTGTTCATCTACGGCGGCGTGGGGCTGGGCAAGACGCACCTGATGCACGCCATCGGCAACCAGCTGCTGGCCGACAACCCGCAGGCGCGCGTGCTCTACATCCACGCCGAGCAATTCGTGTCGGACGTGGTGCGCGCCTACCAGCGCAAGACCTTCGACGAGTTCAAGCGGCGCTACCATTCGCTGGACCTGCTGCTGATCGACGACATCCAGTTCTTTGCCAACAAGGAACGCACGCAAGAAGAGTTCTTCAACGCCTTTGAGGCGCTGCTGACCAAGCAAAGCCACATCGTCATGACCAGCGACACCTACCCCAAGGGGCTGGCCGACATCCACGAGCGCCTGGTGTCGCGCTTTGACTCCGGGCTGGCGGTGGCCATCGAGCCACCGGCGCTGGACATGCGCGTGGCCATTTTGATGAGCAAGGCCGACACCGAAGGCGCGCGCATGCCCGAGGACGTGGCGTTCTACGTGGCCAAGAACGTGCGCTCCAACGTGCGTGAGTTGGAAGGCGCGCTGCGCAAGATCCTGGCCTACGCGCGCTTCAACCAGAAGGAGATCTCGATCCAGCTCGCGCGCGAGGCGCTCAAGGACCTGCTGGCGACCCAGAACCGACACATCGGCATCGAGGGCATCCAGAAAACCGTGGCCGACTTCTACAAGATCAAGGTTGCCGACATGCACTCCAAGGCCAGACCGGCCAAAATCGCGTTTCCACGCCAGGTGGCGATGTACCTGTCCAAGGAGCTCACCATCCAGAGCCTGCCCGAGATTGGCGAGCTGTTTGGGGGGCGCGACCACACCACCGTGCTGTACGCGGTGCGCAAGGTGGCCACCGAGCGCAAGAAAAACAGCGAGCTCAACCACCAGTTGCACGTGCTGGAGCAGACCTTGCGCGGCTAGACCCCCGAACCGACACCAAAACGCGGGACAATGTCAGACCACCCGCACTCCGTTTTTTCCCGACCCTTTTATCCGCTTGAGAAGTCCACACACATGATCGTTTTCCAATCGACCCAAGACAAGGTATTGGCCGCTTTGCAGGCGGTGGCTGGCATTGTGGAGCGCCGCCACACCGTGCCGGTGCTGGCCAACGTGCTGCTGCGCAAGACCGCCGGCGGCCTGCTGCAGCTCACCACCAGCGACCTCGAGATCCAGATCCAGACCGAGGTCGACCTGGGCGGCGACGACGAGGCCTTCACCACCACCGTGGGCGCGCGCAAGCTCATCGACATCCTGCGCACCCTGCCCGCCGACCAGCTGGTGAGCCTGGAGTCGCAGCAATCGCGCCTGTTGCTCAAGGGCGGTAAATCGCGCTTTACCCTACAAACCATGCCGGCGGCGGACTTTCCGCTGGTGCAGGAGGCGCCCAGCTTCGGCCCCGAGTTCAGCCTGCCGCAAAAGACGCTGCGCCAGCTCATGGGCCAGGTCTCGTTTGCGATGGCGGTGCACGACATCCGCTACTACCTCAACGGTATCCTGTTCGTGACCGAGGGCACACGCCTGAGCCTGGTGGCCACCGACGGCCACCGCCTGGCCTTTGCCAGCGCCGAGCTCGACGTGGAAATGCCGCGCCAAGAAGTGATTTTGCCGCGCAAGACCGTGCTGGAGCTGCAACGCCTGCTCAGCGACAAGGAAGGTGCGATGCAGGTGCAGTTTGCCGCCAACCAGGCCCGCTTCACGCTGGACGGCATGCAGTTCGTCACCAAGCTGGTGGAGGGCAAGTTCCCGGACTACAACCGCGTCATTCCGCGCAACCATCCCAACGTGATTCTGCTGGGGCGCACCGCACTGCAAGCGGCGCTGCAACGTGCCGCCATCATGACGAGCGACAAGTTCAAGGGCGTGCGCCTGCTGCTGGAGCCGGGCGTGCTGCGCGTGGTGTCCAACAACACCGACCAAGAAGAGGCGGTGGACGAACTCGACATCGAGTACAGCGGCCCCAGCATTGAAATTGGCTTCAACGTGACCTACTTGCTCGACGTGCTGGGCAACATGGGCCAAGCCATGGTGCGGCTGGAGCTGGCCGATGGCAACTCCTCGGCGCTCATCACCAACCCCGACCAGCCCGACTTCAAGTACGTGGTGATGCCGATGCGCATCTGACGGCGTTTGCCGACCGGTGCGGCCCGCCCCCTCGTGGCGGTGTCGCGCCGTTTTACCCTCTCACCAGCGATACCGTACCCCCGACCATGACCGACCCGCATTCCACCAGCTCCGAGCCCACCGCCACCGACGCTTTCACCACCCAACAGCCCACCATTGACGCGCACCAAGCGGGCGCATCGGACGGCTACGGCGAAGGTGCGATCCAAATTTTGGAAGGGCTGGAAGCGGTGCGCAAGCGCCCCGGCATGTACATCGGCGACACGTCGGATGGCACGGGTTTGCACCACCTGGTGTTTGAGGTGGTAGACAATTCCATCGACGAGGCACTGGCCGGGCATTGCGACGACATCGTGGTCACCATCCACTCGGACAACTCCATCAGCGTGACCGACAACGGCCGCGGCATCCCGACCGGCGTCAAGATGGACGACAAGCACGAGCCCAAGCGCAGCGCGTCCGAAATTGCGCTGACCGAGCTGCACGCGGGCGGCAAGTTCAACCAGAACAGCTACAAGGTCTCGGGCGGCTTGCACGGCGTGGGCGTGAGCTGCGTCAACGCGCTGAGCAAGTGGCTGCGCCTGACGGTGCGCCGCGATGGCAAGGTGCACCAAATCGAGTTTGCGCGCGGTTTTGTGCAAAACCGTTTGTTGGAGCAGGTAAACGGCCTGGAGGTGTCACCGATGCGTGTGACCGGCTCCACCGAAAAGCGCGGTACCGAAGTCCATTTTTTGCCCGACACCGACATCTTCCAGCAGAACCACGATTTCCACTACGAAATCCTGGCCAAGCGCCTGCGCGAACTGAGCTTTTTGAACAATGGCGTGCGCATTCGTCTCAAGGACGAGCGCAGCGGCAAGGAGGATGATTTCTCCGGCGCCGGCGGCGTCAAGGGCTTTGTGGAATTCATCAACGCGGGCAAGAAGGTGCTGCACCCGACCGCGTTTTACGCCACCGGCACGCGCCCGGCGGACAGCTACGGCGGCATCCCCGGCACCGAGATCGGCGTGGAAGTGGCCATGCAGTGGAACGAGAGCTACAACGAGAACGTGCTCTGCTTCACCAACAACATCCCGCAGCGCGACGGCGGCACCCACCTGACGGGTCTGCGCGCCGCCATGACGCGCGTGATCGGCAAGTACATCGAGCAAAACGAGCTGGCCAAGAAGGCCAAGGTCGAGGTCAGCGGCGACGACATGCGCGAAGGCCTGTGCTGTGTGCTGTCGGTCAAAGTGCCCGAACCCAAGTTCAGCAGCCAGACCAAGGACAAGCTGGTCTCCAGCGAGGTGCGCGCCCCGGTGGAAGACATCGTGGCCAAAGCCTTGACCGAGTACCTGGAAGAGCGCCCGCAGGATGCCAAGCTGCTGTGCGGCAAGATTGTGGAAGCCGCCCGCGCCCGCGAGGCCGCCCGCAAAGCGCGCGAGATGACACGCCGCAAGGGCGTGCTCGACGGCATGGGCCTGCCCGGCAAATTGGCCGACTGCCAAGAAAAAGATCCGTCGTTGTGCGAGATCTACATCGTGGAGGGCGACTCGGCGGGTGGCTCGGCCAAGCAAGGGCGTGACCGCAAGTTCCAAGCCATTTTGCCGCTGCGCGGCAAGATCCTGAACGTCGAGAAGGCCCGCTACGAAAAGCTGCTGTCCAGCAATGAGATCCTCACCCTCATCACCGCCCTGGGCACTGGCATCGGCAAGACCAGCGCCGATGAATTTGCGCCCAAGGCCAAGAGTGGCGCCGACGATTTCAACATCGACAAGCTGCGCTACCACCGCATCATCATCATGAGCGTGGACGGTGATGACCACGTCTTTGTGCGCGACGGCGACCAAGGGGCGCGCATGGTGCGCATCGGTGCCTTCATCGATGCAGCACTGGTACAGCACGGTGCGGTTGAAAACGCACACGGTGTGGCTAAAGTCAAAGACGCCCCGCTGGGCGAGGTACTGTGCTTTGGCGTGGACAACCACGAGGTGCGGTTCAAGCCCATCAAGGCCGTGATCCGCCACCCGCTGGACGAAACCCTGTACAGCGTGCGCACCAGCTATGGCCGCACGGTGCGCGTGACCTCCAGCCACAGCGTGTTTGTGCATGAGGACGGCGCCGTCAAGCTCAAGCGCGGCGATGAGCTGCGCGTGGGCGACCAGGTGGTGGCCCCGCAACGCCTGCGTCTGCCAGAACAAGCCCCCGCCCAGCTGGATCTGCTGCAACGCCTGTGGGCGGTGCCCGAGGCGGCCCAGCAGATCTGGCTGCGCGGTCCGGCGGTGGAAGACTGGTTCCGGGCCCAAGTACTGGCACGCCACGGCGAAGGTGACGACCTGACCAGCCCCCGGGTGGACATTCCCGACGATGTGCGCGACGAACTGGCCGCACAGCGCCGCGCCAGCGGTGTCAGCAACGCCGAGCTGTGCAGCGCCGTCGGCATCCGCCAGCCGGTGACTTTCTACGCCTGGGAGCGCGGCACCTCGCGCCCCACCGTGCAGCACTACACCGCCTACCTGCGCGCCGTGGGGGCCAACGAGGACGAGTACCTGCAAAAAGTCTCCGTCGGTGCCAGCCGCCTGCAGGCGCTCTGGAGCCAGTCAGGGCGCCCCTCCGGAGCCAATCTGGTACGCGATCGCGTGCGCCTGTCCGAACTCGGCGCGGCGGATGCAGCCTGGTTTGCCAGCCGCGACGACCTGACGCTCACCCCCGAGCACCACGCCGACCGTGGCCTGCCGCGCCATGTGGCGGTGGATACGCACCTGATGACCCTGCTGGGTTTTTACGTGGCCGAAGGCTCCTGCTCGGTGCGCAACGGCGTGCGGCTGGCGATTGGCGCGAGCAACCAGCGTTTTGCCAACGAGATGACCGAGCATTTTGGCTATGTGTTTGGGCACAGCCCCATCCTGTACGAACAGCACGAACGCACCGCAGAACTCAAGCTGGTCAACCGTGTGGCCGCGCTGGCATGGCAGCATCTGTTTGGCTTTGACGAAGGCACCACCTCGGCCAGCAAACGCATCCCGGATGTGGTGTTCAACGTAAGCGAACCGCTGCGCCTGGCCTTCCTGCGTGGCTACCTGCTGGGCGATGGCTCCATGTCGGAGAGGCTGGTGTCGTTCACCACGTCGTCGTACGACTTGGCCAGCGGCCTGATGTACCTGCTGGGTTCGCTGGGTGTGGTGGCCTCGTTGTCGCACTACCAGCCCGACGGGGTGGAACGCAGCGTGCGGGGCGAGCCGTGCATCACGCGCCAACCGTACTGGACGATCAGCGTCAGTGCCAAGGAAGACCTGCGGTTGCTGGAACCCGTCTGGGGTGATCACGCCAACGCCGACGCCCTGCGCACCACACTGGCCTCCCCCGCCAGCAACGGCAAGAACCGCCGCTTCGAGCGCATCGGTGGCGATCTGATGGCACTGCCCATTACCAGCATCGAGCCGGTGGCGGCCAGCAACGGCATGGTGTACGACTTCTCGGTCGAAGGCGACGAGAACTTTGTGGCCGGCATGGGCGGGCTGTGCTGCCACAACACCGATGCCGATGTTGACGGCGCGCACATCCGCACCTTGCTGCTGACGTTCTTCTACCGCCAGATGCCCGAATTGGTGGAGCGCGGCCACATCTACATTGCGCAGCCGCCGCTGTACAAGGTCAAGAACGGCAAGGAGGAGCTCTACCTCAAGGACGCCGCCGCACTGGACGGTTATTTGCTCAAGGTGGCGCTCAAGGACGCGCGCATCGTGACCGATGCGGCACAAGGCACGGTGCTGGAAGGCGAAACGCTGGCCACGCTGGCACGCCAGCACCAGCTCAGCGAGGCCGTGATTGCGCGCCTGGGCAACTTCATGGACGCAGAGGCCTTGCGCGCCATCGCCGACGGTGTGGCGCTGAACCTGGACACACTGGACGAAGCCACCGCCTGCGCACCCGCGCTGCAAACCAAACTGCGTGAACTCAACACCACCGGCATCCCGGCGGAGGTGAGCGCCGAGTTTGACGTGCGCACCGACAAGCCCATCTTGCGCATCAGCCGCCGCCACCACGGCAACATCAAGAGCAGCGTCATCACGCAAGACTTTGTGCATGGCGCCGACTATGCCGTGCTGGCCGAAGCGGCGCAGACCTTTGGCACCCTGCTCGGGACTGACGCCAAGGTGTTGCGCGGCGAAGGCGAGCGCCAGAAGGAGGCGCGCGTGAGCGACTTCCGCCAGGCCATGCAGTGGCTGCTGGCCGAGGCCGAGCGCACCACCGCCCGCCAACGCTACAAGGGTCTGGGCGAGATGAACCCCGAGCAGCTGTGGGAAACCACGATGGACCCCGCCGTGCGCCGCCTGCTGCGGGTGCAGATCGAGGACGCGATCGAGGCCGACAAGGTGTTCACCATGCTGATGGGCGACGAGGTGGAGCCGCGCCGCGCCTTCATCGAGACCAACGCCCTGCGCGCGGGCAACATCGACATCTGACCAGGAGCGCCAGGGCCATGCTGATGCCGCTGCCACCGGGCCTGCTTGAACTCAAGGTTCCGGTGCCCATCAACATCTGGGACTCCGACGGCAAGGTGCTGCTGCTGCGCCGGGGCGAGGTCGTCACCAGCGAGCAGCAGCGCCAGCTCACGCTGACGCGCAACCCCACGGTGCTGACGCGCGAGTACCGGATCTGGAAGACCGCCTACTCGGCCCAGCTCGACAGCCTGGTGCGCCAGGAAACCTCGCTCAAGCGCATTGCCGAGATCAAGCCCCCCACCGACCTCAAGGGGCTGGACGTGATCGAGGACGAGCCGCGCGGCGGCTGGAGCGACGACCCGCTGGAAGGCTGGCACGAGCTGCACCGCGCCCTGACCCAGCTGCTGCACCGCCCCACCGAGCGGCCCGCGTTTGTGGAGCGGCTGGAGGACGTGGAGACGCACCTGCTGCACCTGCTGCAGACCCGCCCCGACGACAGCCTGCTGGTGCTGGTGCAGCTGCTGAGCGAACGCCGCGGCCAGGCGGCACGCCACAGCTACAGCGCCGCCCACGCCCTGATGGCCGCCGTGCTGTGCCAGCTGGTGGCCAGCGCGGCGGGCATGGCAGAGCTGGAGCTGGCGTCGCTGCGCCGCGCCGCGCTGACCATGAACATCGGCATGGCGCAGCTGCAAGACCACCTGACCCAGCACACCGGCCCGCTGACGCCCGAGCACAAGCAGGCCATCCACCAGCACCCCACCACCGGTGCTGCCCTGCTGCGCCAGCTGGAAGTGCGCGACGCCGAATGGCTGCGCCTGGTGCAGGAGCACCACGAGAACGAGTCCGGCTTTGGCTACCCGGCGGGCAAGCCGGTGCAGGACATGGCGCACGGCATCCTGAAAGCCGCCGACGTGTTCGTGGCCCGCATCAGCCCGCGCGCCAGCCGCCGGGGCCTGCTGCCGCACATGGTGGCGCGCGACGTGTACCTGGGCCCCGATGGCAAGCCGACCGCATTTGGCGCCCTGTTCGTCAAGCAACTGGGCATGTACCTGCCCGGCAGCTACGTGCGCCTGGTCACGGGCGAGGTGGCGATCGTAGTGCGCCGGGGCCGACGCGCCAACACGCCGTGGACCTACGCCATCGTCAACGCCAAGGGCCTGCCCATGGCCCAGCCCAGCCTGCGCGACACCCACGACCCCGCCTGCGAGGCCAAGGGCAGCGTGGCGGTGGACGAGGTGAAAGTGCGCGTCAATCTGGAACAGCTACTGGCCAAGTGCCAGGATCTGGAGCGCAACCTGCGCCTGGCGGCCCAGCAAGCACCCATGGCGTAGCCCACGCCCGGCACCCATCCCACCCAATCAGCCCCACACCATGCCCCACACCCTGCCCCCCTGCCCGCAATGCGGCCTTGAGAACACCTACCCCGATGGCACGCAGCTGGTCTGCCCCGACTGCGGCTTTGAATGGCCCGCCAACGCCGCTGCCACCAGCGACGACGACACCGAAGGCGACGGCGTGGTGCGCGACGCCAACGGCAACCCGCTGGCCGACGGCGACAGCGTGATCCTGGTGAAGGACCTCAAGGTGAAAGGCGCCGGCGCAACGCTGAAGAAAGGCACCAAGATCAAAAGCATTCGCCTGGTGGACGGTGCCGATGGCCACAACGTGGACTGCAAAACCGACCTGGGCAGCCTGCTGCTCAAGTCGGGGTTCCTGAAAAAGGCCTGACGCAGCCCAAGCGTTGTGCCAGCGCGGGTTCAGCCGCGCACTTCGCCCTCGCCCAGCACCACGTACTTGAGCGAAGTCAGGCCTTCCACGCCCACCGGGCCACGGGCGTGGAACTTGTCGGTGCTGATGCCAATCTCGGCACCCAGGCCGTACTCGAAGCCATCGGCAAAGCGCGTGCTGGCGTTGACCATCACGCTGCTGGAATCGACCTCGCGCAAAAATTGCTGCGCGTGGCGGTGGTCGGTGGTCAGAATGGCCTCGGTGTGGCCACTGGAATAGCGGTTGATGTGGGCGATGGCTTCGTCCACCCCTGCCACCACTTTGACGCTGATGACGGGGGCCAGGTATTCCTCACTCCAGTCGGCTTCGGTGGCGGGTTTGAGCAACGCCGCCGGGGCCACGGTCGCCAACAGGCGCAACGCTTCGGGGCAGCCGCGCATTTCCACACCCTTGCGCGCAAACACCACCCCCATGCGCGGCAAAAAGTCGGCGGCCACGCCACGCGCCACCAACAGGCTCTCAGTCGCGTTACAAGGGCTGTATTTCTGCGTTTTAGCGTTGTCGGTCACTTGCACAGCCATGTCGATGTCGCACGGATCGTCCACATAGGTGTGGCAGTTGCCATCCAAGTGCTTGATGACGGGCACCTTGGCCTCGCGGCTGATGCGCTCGATCAGGCCCTTGCCACCGCGCGGGATGATGACATCCACGTAAGCGGGCATGGTGATGAGTTGGCCCACGGCCTCGCGGTCGGTGGTGGGCACCAGTTGCACCGCCTCGGCGGGCAAGCCTGCTTGCACCAGTGCTTGCTGCACCAGCGCGGCCAAAGCGCGGTTGCTGTCGATGGCCTCGGAGCCACCACGCAGGATGCAGGCGTTGCCGCTCTTGATGCTCAAGGACGCGGCTTCGATGGTGACGTTGGGACGGCTCTCGTAGATCATGCCAAACACGCCAATCGGCACCCGCATCTGGCCGACGCGGATGCCGCTGGGCTGCTGCTTCATGCCGATGATTTCACCCATGATGTCGGGCATGGCCGCGAGTTGTTCACAGCCTTCGGCACAGGTCTCGATCACCTTCGGCGTGAGCTTGAGGCGATCGACCATAGGTTCGCTCAGGCCAGCGGCGCGGGCACGTTCCAGGTCTTTGGCGTTCTCGGTTTGCAACGCGTCTACGTTGGCGCGCAGCAAGGTGGCCAGCGCACGCAAGGCGCGCACTTTGGTGGCCGCACCCGCCTTGGCCATCAGGGCGCTGGCGGTCTTGGCCTGCTGGCCCAGGGTGTGCATCAGTTCAACGGTCGAAGGGGTGCTCATGGTTCAATCTCCATCCAGAAAAAAGGGCCGCTGGGCCCTGTGTGACTCAATGGCTGGCATTGTGCCGCTGTTGGCGCGGGCGGTGGGCAGGCACGGCGTGCGCGGGCGGCGTGATGAAGTCGGGCAGGCGGTAAGGGTCTTCGGGCTGGTGCGCGGCCAGCAGGCGTTGGCCCCAGTCCAACAAGGTGGTACGGCTGCACTGGTTGAGCCAACCGCGCAAACCGCCCCACCAGCCTTGCGGCTGTGCCAGCAGCGGGTGCTCGGGCGTGAGTTGATCGGCCTTGAGGATGCCCGCGTTGCGGCCCCAGCGGGCCTGGGTGGGCCAATCGGCCCGCGTGTGCGGATGCAGCAGCACCACGTGCTGGAACGCCGGGCTGCGGTGCAGGCGCCCGGCCACGCCCAAAGCCGCCAGCCCCTGCCGCAACAGGCGCGCGTGGCGCTGGCTTTGTTCCAACGGCTGGCGCTCGGGTGAAAAGTGTCGCCCATCGGCGTAGTACACATCAAAGCGGCCACGGGCATCAATGTGCAACTGGCCGCCGTAGTGCTTGGTCTCCAGCAGGCAGCACTGGAAGTGGCGCCCCAGCAGCAGGTGGTCGATCTGCGCCGTTTCGTGGCCCACGCGCAGGCGCAAGTCGTGCAGCAACACGTGGTGGGGGCTGTCGGCAAAGCAGCGGTCGAGGTAGAGCGCCGACACCTGCTCGCCCTCCCAGCCTTTGCGGGTGCGGAAGGCTTGGTCGATGGCCCACTGGCGCGCCTCACCGTCGGGCAAACGCCGGGCCAGTGCGGCCAGAAACGCCAACCGCTGGGTTTTGTCGTCGGCGGATTTCAGCAGCACCGGGCGGGGCCTGGGGTGTCAGGCTTCCACTTCACCGGGCGCACGGCTGAGGGCGTTGTTTTCGGTGATGAGGCGCAGCAGCATCCGCATGAACTCGGGGCGTTCTTGTTCGGTCAGCGGGGCCAGCATCAGCTCTTGGGCACGCAACATGTCGGGCACCAGGCCTTGCAGCAGTTGTTCGCCTTCGGGCGTGAGGTGCAGTTGGCGCACGCGGCGGTCTTCGGGCGTGGTGTTGCGCGTGAGCAGGCCGCGCAGTTCCAGCCGGTTCACCACCCCGGCGGTGGTGGAGGTGTCTTGCGCAATGGTGCGCGCCAGCGTGCGCTGGTCAATGCCCGGCTGGTTGTGAACCACCTGCAAGGCGGCGTATTGCACCGGCGTGATGCCGTGGGTGTGGGTTTCGTGCAAAAAAACGCCCACCGCAATCTGGTGCAAGCGCCGGATGGCGTGCCCCGGCTGGGTGTTGATATCGACCGTGGCCTGTGCGACGGGCGCGGTGTCTGGTGCTGAACTCATGCCCTGATTTTAGGCAGGCGATGCTTACGCCAACACTGCAAGCGCCACAGCGGCCTCCAGCGCCGCCTCAACGGCACCCAAACTGGTTGCACACGCGCTGGTAGCCGTTGATGCGGTCGGAGCTGTAACTGCGCGAGCCGTCGGGCGACATGGTGGCGTTGCCCACCCAGTCCTTGTCGTTGTTGCCGGGGCGCGCGGGCAGCGCGCCGCCGGGCATGATCTGGCGGCTCTCTGCCGGGACAGCCGCCGACTGCGCCGCCGCCTTGAAGCACGCCAGCCGCTTGCCCGCGTCGGGCAAGGCGTTGCAGCCTTCCAGCAGCGCATCTGGCGCACCTTGCGCCTGGGCCAGCGTGGCCACCACGCACAACAACACGGAAACAGCGGTCGGTTTTAACATGCCCACAGTGTAGGCATTTGCGCGCATGGCGCAAGACCAGCGCCACACCTTCGGGAAAACCCTGTTGCACTGGGCTTGTAGCTCGGTTAAATTGTCACTATACTGATCGTACGTACACTGACGTTGTGTCGGTGCCCCCTTTTGAAACATGGAGAGCAACCCAATGAGCGACAAGCAATCTCAACTTCCCGTGCTGGTGTCCGGCGGTGGCATTGGTGGTCTGGCCGCGGCGCTGGCGCTGGTGCGTCAGGGCTTCCAGGTGCAGGTGTTTGAACAAGCCCCCGAGATTGGCGAGATTGGCGCTGGCATCCAGCTCGGCCCGAACGCTTTCCACGCTTTCGACGCCCTGGGCGTGGGTGAAAAGGCCCGTGGCCGCGCCGTCTACACCGACTACATGGTGATGCACGACGCGCTCGACGAGACCCTGGTCGGCAAGATCGAGACCGGCGAGGCCTTCCGCCAGCGCTTTGGCAACCCCTACGCCGTGATCCACCGCGTGGACGTACACAAGTCGCTGCTCGAAGGCGCTGTCGAGACCGGCCGCGTCGAGTTCTTCACCAACACCCGCATCGAGAAGGTCGAGCAGGACGAGGCCACCAAGGTGGTCACCGCCATCGACCAGAACGGCAAGCGCTGGACCGGCCAGGCCCTGATCGGCGCCGACGGCGGCAAGAGCGTGGTGCGCACCCAGTACGTGAACGACCCGCCGCGCGTGACCGGCCACGTGGTGTACCGCGCCGTGGTGGACAAGGCCGACTTCCCCGAAGACCTGAAGTGGAACGCCGCCAGCCTGTGGGCCGGCCCCAAGTGCCACCTGGTGCACTACCCGCTGCGTGGCGGCGAGCAGTACAACGTGGTGGTGACCTTCCACAGCCGCCAGCAGGAACAATGGGGCGTAACTGACGGCTCCAAGGAAGAAGTGGAAAGCTACTTCCAGGGCATCTGCCCCAAGGCGCGCCAGCTCATCGAGCTGCCCGAGACCTGGAAACGCTGGGCCACCGCCGACCGCGAGCCGATCCCGAACTGGGTCTTTGGCCGCACCACCATTCTGGGCGATGCCGCCCACCCCACCACCCAGTACATGGCCCAAGGCGCCTGCATGGCCATGGAAGATGCCGTGACGCTGGGTGAGGCCCTGCGCGTGACCCGCCAGGCCGATGGCTCGGCCGACTGGGACGCCGCGCTGCAGCTGTACCAGAAGAACCGCATCGCCCGCACCGGCCGCATCGTGCTGTCGGGCCGCGAGATGGGCCGCCTGTACCACGCCGCTGGCGTGGAGCGCCTGATCCGCAACAGCCTGTGGAAGGGCCGCACGCAGGAGCGTTTCTACGACGCGATCGAGTGGCTGTACGGCTGGAACGTCAACAACTGCCTGCAACAAGGCTGATACCCGTCACCTGTCACGTTAAAGGACACGAAGATGCAAGACACTGGCCGTTTTGACACCCTGGGCCGTCTGGAAGACCTGCCGCAGGACTACCGCGACGAACTGACCCAGCACAACCTGGTGCCCCTGTGGCCCAGCCTGCGCGCCGTGCTGCCGCCGCACGTGCCGGCGCGCAAGACCCAGCCGACCCACTGGCCCTACGCCAAGCTGCGCGAGCTGCTGCTCAAGGCCGGCGAGTTGACCCCGATCGAAAAGGCCGAGCGCCGCGTGCTGGTGCTGGCCAACCCCGGCCACGGCCTGGAAAAGATGCAGGCCAGCGCCGCCATGTACCTGGGCATGCAACTGCTGCTGCCCGGCGAACTAGCCCCGGCCCACAAGCACACCCCCAACGCCGTGCGCATGGTGGTGGAAGGCGAAGGCGCGTGGACACTGGTCAACGGCGAAAAATGCCCCATGAGCCGTGGCGATTTGATCCTCACCCCCACCGGCTTGTGGCACGAACACGGCCACGACGGCGACCAGCCGGTGATCTGGCTGGACGTGCTGGATTTGCCGCTGGTGTACTACATCGAAGCCTCGTACCACGAGGAAGTGCCAAGCCAGACCGTGGTACCGGGCCAGGGCGCCAAGTCCTACGCCCGTGGCGGCGTGGCTCCGACCACCGTGTTCCAGCGTGCCGACAAGGCCTACCCCATGCTGCGCTACCCGTGGGCCGACGCCAAGGCCGCGCTGGAGTCCATCGCCGCCGACCTGCCAGACCAGGAATGCGTGCAAGTCACCTACATCAACCCGGAAACCGGCAAGGATGCGGAAAACATCCTCGGCTTCTACGCCCTGATGCTGCGCCCGGGCCAGACCCTGCGCCTGCCGGCGCGCTCGCCAGCCCAGGTGTTCCACCAGATCGAAGGCAGCGCCGACGTGAGCGTGGAAGCCCAAGCCTTCACACTGGCCGAAGCCGACACCTGCGCCGTGCCGGGCTACACCGCCGTCACGCTGACCAACCGCTCCGCCAACGCACCGGCCTTCCTGTTCGTGGCCGATGAAGCCCCGCTGCACCGCAAGCTGGGCGTGTACGAGAACCGTGGTTAATCTGCGCTAACCTTGCCACCGGAGCCGCCTGCGCGTGGCTCCGGTTGTTGCCGTTTACCCTCTCCCATATTTAGCGATCATGACCCAATACCTGTTCAACCCGCCCGCCGTTCAATCCCTGCCCATCCGTGGCCAGGACGCACGCTTCCCCATCAACCGCCTGTTCTTTGTGGGCCGCAACTACCACGCCCACGCGGTGGAAATGGGCCGTCCGGTGGACAAATCGGTCGAGCGCCCGTTCTACTTCACCAAGTCGTACCAAACGCTGGTGCAAAGCGGCTCAGAAGTCGCCTACCCCCCCGAAACCAAGAACTACCACTTTGAAATGGAGATGGTGGTGGCGATTGGCAAAGCGGGTTTTCGCGTCAGCGCCGACAACGCCCACGAGATCATTTACGGCTACGCCACGGGCTTGGACATGACACGCCGCGACCTGCAACTGGTGGCGCGCGACAAGGGCCGCCCGTGGGATCTGGGCAAGGACTTGGAACAATCCTCGGTCTGCTCCGAGATCGTGCCGATGCAAGGCCAGATCATCGACAGCGGCGAAATTGCGTTGGAAGTCAACGGCGAGACCAAGCAAAAATCCGACGTCAACAAGCTGATCTGGAACGTGCGCGAGATCATCGCCGACCTGTCCCAGTTCTACCACCTGCAACCGGGCGACCTGATCTACACCGGTACCCCCGAAGGTGTGGGCGCCGTGGTGCCGGGCGACAAGATCACCGGCCACGTGGCGGGCGTGGGCGAAGTGGCCCTGACCGTGGGGGCGGCGGAATGAAGCTCTACAACTTCTGGCGCAGCGGCACCTCGCACCGCCTGCGCATTGCGCTCAACCTCAAGGGCATCGAGACCGAATACCTGGCCGTGCACCTGGGCAAGGAAAAGCACCTGACCGACGAGTTCAAGGCCGTGAACCCGCAGCAGCTGGTGCCCGCACTGGTCACGCCCGAGCAAACGCTGATCCAGTCGCCCGCCATCATCGAATGGCTGGAAGAAAAATACCCCACCCCGGCCCTGCTGCCCGCCGACGCCGATGGCCGCGCCAAGGTGCGCGCGCTGGCCGCGATTGTGGGTTGCGACATCCACCCCATCAACAACCGCCGCATTCTGGAATACATTCGCAAAACATTCGGCGCCAACGACGACGCCGTCAACGCCTGGTGCGGCACCTGGATCACCGCTGGTTTTGACGCCTACGAAGCCCTGCTGGCCGCCGACCAACACCGTGGCCGCTTCAGCTACGGCGACACGCCCACCATTGCCGACTGCTACCTGGTGCCGCAGATCGAGAGCGCGCGCCGCTTCAAGGTCGATTTGAGCCGCTGGCCGCTCATCATGGCCGTGGAAGCCGCCTGCAACGAACTCGAAGCCTTCACCCAGGCCGCACCGTCGGCACAACCCGACGCCGCCTGAGCCACCGGCGCTTGACATCCTCCTCGCCATGAATGGCGAGGATTCCCGCTTCACAGAACCCCGCCCATGCCTCAACGAGACACAGGACTTACAGCTTCTCCACGGGCTGACACCGCCAGCCCGGCGGCCAGTACGTTGCGTGCGGCGTTGATGTCCCGGTCGTGGCTGCTGCCACAGTCGTGGCATGTCCAATGCCGCACATTCAAGGGCATCTTTTGTGCCGTGTACCCGCAGTCGCTGCAACGCTTGGACGACGGGTACCAGCGGTCGATCTTGACCACTTCTCTGCCGTACCACTTGGCCTTGTATTCAAGCTGGCGCACGAACTCGGCCCAGCCAGCATCACCGATGGACTTGGCGAGCTTGCGGTTCTTCTTCATGTTGCCGACGCCCAGCGCCTCAACGGCGACCACTTGGTTTTCGTGGATCAGTCGGGTCGAGAGCTTGTGCGTGAAATCCTTGCGGATGTCGGCGATCTTGGCGTGCAGTTTGGCAACTTTGAGCCGCGCTTTGGTGCGGCTTTTAGAGCCTTTCTTCTTTTTGGCGAGTCGGCGCTGGAGTTTGGCCAGCTTCTTCTCGTGCTTACGGAAAGCGTTGGGCGTGGCAATCTTCTCGCCCGTGGAGAGGATGGCGAAGTGAGTCAGGCCCAAGTCAATGCCAATTTTTTCTGCTACTTCGGGTTTGGCGCAGACTACGTCATCGCACAGCAGGCTAACGAAGTAACGGCCCACCGCGTCTTGCGATACCGTGATGGTCGTCACCTTCGCACCCTGCGGAATCTGGCGCGACCAGCGCACATCCAACGGTGCGTCCATCTTCGCCAGTTTGAGCGCCTGACCATCCCAGCGGAACGCGCTGGCGGTGTATTCCGCCGACTGGTGGCTGCCCTTGCGCTTGAACTGCGGATAGCGCCCGCGTTTGGCAAAGAAGTTGCCGAACGCCGTTTGCAAATGCCGCAGCGCCTGCTGCAACGGCACGCTGGACACGTCGTTGAGCCACGCGTATTCAGGCTGCTTTTTGAGCAACGTCAACGCGGCAGACGTGTCGTGGTAGCCCATCCGTTCCTGCCGCTGTTCCCACGCCTCGCTGCGCAGGCGCAGCATGTGGTTGTAGACAAAGCGCACGCAACCAAACGTCTGGGCGAGGATGACCTCTTGCTCGGGCGTTGGGTAAAACCTAAAGCGGTATGCGCGCTTGATGTCCATGTGTGCAATTTACACGAAAACCACCCCATCCACCCAGAAGATAGCCAACCTAAAAAGGAGCGGAAACAGGGGCTTGCTGTGCAAGCCGCGCTATCCCTCCCCGGCATGAAGGCCGGGGTTTCCCGCACAGATTGATGAAAAAAGCGGCCCTGCAAGGGGCCGCTTCGGTCGGTTCAAGCCCCGTTCACCACCAGGTGGCGGGGCTTTTGCTTGTGGGCTTCAGGCGTAGGCTCAGGCCGCAATCAGCGTGACCTTGACCGGGGCGCGTTCCGACACTTCGGACGCCACCGAGCCCATGAGCAGCTTCATCAGGCCGGTGCGGCCGTGGCTGCCCATCACGATCTCGTCGATGCCGTTCTCGGTGGCAAAGCGGCAGATCACGTCCGCCGGGTGCCCCACCACCACGTGCTGCTGGTAAGCCACGCCCGCAGCGTCCAGCACCTGGCGCACAGCGGCCATGCCAGCCAGGCCTTCCTCGCGGTGGTAGGCGTTGAGCTCCTCGGCGTTGACGAAGCTGCTGGCGTGGCCGTCCACCGGCAGCTGCACGCTCAGCAGGTGCAGCTCAGGCGCGCTGGCCTGTACGCCCGGCAGCCACTTGGCCACCGCCTGGGCACCAAAGTCCGAACCGTCCACGGGCAACAAAATCTTGGTCATGGTGTGTTTTCCTTTCAGTGCGAGGACGAGTCTTTGCCGGCCAGATCGACCAGCGGGGCTTTTTCGGCAGAGGCTTGCGCGCGCTTGGCCAGCAGCGTGCCCACCACCACCACCAGGGCAGCACCGGCAGCACCGGTCACGTAGTGCAGCCACGACGGCAGGTGTTCCACATAGGGCTTGACCATCACGTCACCCACGAACATGCCACCACCAATCCAGCCCAGCAGTGCCGCGCCCAGGGTGATGACGATGGGGAAGCGGTCCATCAGCGTGAGCACGAACTTGCTGCCCCAGACGATGATCGGGATGCTGATCAGGATACCGAACACCACCAGGCCCATGTCGCCCTTGGCGGCACCGGCCACGGCAATCACGTTGTCCAGGCTCATCACGGCATCGGCAATCACGATGGTCTTGATGGCGCCGGCCAGCGTGGTGGCACCTTCCACGTTGCCGTGGCTGTCGTCCTCGGGTTGCAGCAGCTTGACGCCGATCCAGAACAGCAGCAGCGCGCCCACCACCTTGAGGAACGGCAGCGTGAGCAGTTGCAGTGCAAAGAAGATCAGCACCACGCGCAGGCCAATGGCCCCGGCCACGCCCCAGAAGATGCCCTTGTTGCGCTGCTCCTCGGGCAGCTTGCGGCAGGCCAGCGCGATCACGACCGCGTTGTCACCGCCCAGCAAAATGTCGATGGCGATGATCTGCAACACCGCTATCAAAAACGCCATACTGAAGTAATCCATACCTATCTCCAAAAATAAAACCAGTGTTCACGCATGCGCCGCCACCGGGCCGCCACAGGGGGCCGAGTGTTGCAGCATGCGGTCAAAGAATTCGAGCAGCAGCGCCTGTTCGCGCTCGTCCAGGCACTTCATCAGGTCCTGGTTGCGCCGCTCGATGGCGGCCATCACCTTGCCAAACAGGGCCTTGCCCGCCACCGTCAGCGACAGGCCCACGCTGCGCGCGTCCACCTTGTCGGCGGCGCGCACCACCTTGCTGCGCTGCATGAAGCCGCGCGCCACCAGGGCGTAGGCGGTGCGGCTGGCCTGCGTCTTGTCCAGGTTGGTCTCCAGCGCCAGCCGGGTCACGGTGATCTGCGGAAACGAACCCACCGCCGCCAGGCAGCGCGTCTCGGCCAGCGACAGGCCACAGGCGGCGCGGTACATGGCCTGGCTGGCCAGGTTGTTGAGCTTGCTCAGGGTGTTGAGGCGGTACGTGAAGTAACGCCTCAACACCGGCTCGGCAGAGTGCTCGGCAGCAGGCATGCGTGCGCTCCCTTGGCGTCAGATGTAGTTGGCCAGCAGCGGGTGGTGGTGCGCGTGGTGGCGCATGTGCAGCGACAGGCCCAGCGCCGCCATGTGGTTGGAGTTGCGCCCCAGGATGGTCTGCGACAGCGGCAGGAATTCGGTTTCCTCAAACTCGGCGTGCGCGTGGTACTGGCGCACCAGGCGCTCGATGTCGGCGCCGTTGACGTCGCTGTGCTGGCCCTTGGCCACTTTCTTCAGGCCCGACTCCAGGCTCTTCCACAGCTTTTCGAGCTCACGGTGCTCGTCGGTCAGGCGCTTGACCATCATCTGCACGCGGTCGCGCTCAACGCCCTTCTCGGCGTCGTGCAGCACGGCCGGGAACAGCTCGCGCTCCTCGTCCAGGTGGTGCTCGAAGATGGCTTCGCGGAAGAACTCCACCGCACGCTCGGCAATGTCGCGCGCGCGCTGCGCGGGCACCAGCAGCGCGGGCAGTTCGGCCAGCATGTCGAGCTTCTTGACGATGCCGACGTGGCATTGCGAAAAATCGGCAATGGCTTCGTTTTGGGGGGTAGCAGAGGAAGTCATGACAGGCTCTCCTGGTGGGGGGTTATCGGACAAAAAAGGCAAGGCGGATCGCAAAAAAGGGGGTAGCCACCGCTGTGGCTACCCCGGTCAAAGTTGCTGGGAGGCGCGGCCCGCAGGCACGCCCCGAGGCCACAACCTTAACCCACGAACTGGACCAGCCACAGCGGGATGATCGGGAAGAACAGGAACAGCAGGGTGCGGATCACGTCGCTGATGAGGAACGGCATCACGCCCTTGTAGCTCTCGTTCATGGGCACGGTCTTGGCCATGCCGTTGACGATGTACACGTTGAGGCCCATGGGCGGCGCAATCAGGCCAAAGCCCACCGTCATCAGCACCATGATGCCGAACCACAGCGCCACCATGTCCTTGGGCATGCCAAAGTCCAGGCCCATCACCATCAGGAAGAAGATCGGCACGGTCAGCAGCAGCATGGACATCTCGTCCATCACCGCACCCAGCGCCACGTAGAACAGCAGGATGGCGGAAATCACCAGCAGCGGCGGCAAGCCCCAGCTGCCCACCACCTCGGCCAGCTGGCCGGGCACCTGCGTCATGGCCAGGGCGGCGTTCATGGTGTCGGCGCCCATGAAGATCAGGAAGATCATGGCCGCGCTGGCGGCGGTGCCCATGAAGCATTCCTTGAGCTTGGCAAACGTCATCTCGCGCTTGAGCGTGGCGATCAGCAGCGTGGAGGCCGCGCCCACGGCGGAGCCCTCGGTCGGGGTGAAGAAACCACCGTAGATACCGCCGAACACCAGCGCAAAGATCACCAGGATCGGCAGCACGCCCATGACCTTGGCCATGTCCAGGCGCTCGCGGTCGTCGGTCACCTCAGGGGCCTGGCCCGGTACCACGCGCACAAAGATGGCCACGGCCACCATGTAGCCGAACATGGCGATCAGGCCCGGCACCACCGCAGCGGCAAACAGCTTGGAGATGTTCTGCTCGGTCAGGATGGCGTACACCACCAGCACCACCGACGGCGGGAACTGGATGCCCAGCGTGCCGCCGGCCGACAGCACACCCGTGGCCAGGCGGCCCGAGTAGCCGTGGCGCTTCATTTCAGGCAACGCCACGCCGGTGATGGTGGCGGCGGTGGCCACCGAGGAGCCGCTCACGGCACCAAACGCGGCACAGGCCAGCACCGAGGCCATGGCCATGCCGCCCTTGAAGCGGCCCATGGCCGCTGCGGCAAACGCGAACAAGTCCTTGCTGATGCCGCCCTTGGTGGCAAAGTAGCCCATCAGGATGAACAGCGGGATCACCGACAGGTCGTAGCCCGCAAAGCGCGCAAAGGCCTGGGTGTTCATGAAGTTGGAGAACGGCTCCCAGCCGGTCTGGCCGATGTAGCCAATGGCGCCGGCAATGAACATGCTCACCGCAATCGGGAAGCGCACCGCCATGCACAGCAGCATGCTGCCGAAGATCAAACCTGCCAATGCCAGCGGGGTCATGCGTTCACCTCTTCGTTCTTGGCTTCAAAGCCAGTGGCCACCTGCACCAGCGCAATGACGGCGGTGATGGCAAAACCGGGCACCATGCCCGCGTACACAATCCATTCGGGCAGGCCCATCAGCATGGTCTGCGAGTCCGATTCGTAGGCGCTGAGGCCGCCCACCGCCGTGCGCCAGCCCACAAAGGTGAACACCAGCGCCAGCATCAGCGCGCCAATGCGGTCCAGGAAGCCGTTGACGCTGTCGCTGCACTTGCTGGTGAAGAAGTCCACAATGATGTGGCCCTGGCGCGCCTGCGACAGCGGCATGAACAGCGCAATGGCCACGCCGGTGGCCATGGCGGTCAGCTCGAAGGCGCCGACCATGTCGCCGCCAGTGGTGTTGCGCAGCAGCAGGTTGTAGCAGGTGATGAGGGTGATGGCGGTCAGCAGCAGGCCTGCCAGAATGGCACACAGCTCCGCGATCCAGTTGAGTATTTTCAAAACAGTACTCCAGTGGGGGGGTTGAAGGGATCTCACACGCAAAAGGGAGGCTGGACACAGCCTCCCTCGGGCACATGGATCGGCGGAAATTTACTTGGCGGCGGCGGTGTGCTTCTGGATCAGGGCGCGCGCGTCGGCCAGCAACGCGTTGCCATCGGCACCCTTCTTGGCCACGGTGGCAATCCACTCGTCGTCGATGCGGCTGGAAGCCTGCTTCCACTTCTCCAGCTCGGCGGCGGAGATGACGTTCACGGTGTTCTTGGCGGCGATGAACTTGTCCTTGCCCGGCACGTCGTTGTCGCCCAGGATCTTGCCCATCCACACCGAAAGGTCGCGGCCGGAATGTTTGTCCACCACCTTCTTGAGTTCAGGCGTGAGCGACTCGTACTTGGCCTTGTTCATGGCCACCACGAACAGCGTGGTGTACAGGCCGGGCTGGTTGCGGTCGGTCTCGGTGACGTGCTTGGTCAACTCGTTGAGCTTGATGGAGGGGCTGACCTCGTAGGTGGTGACGGCGCCATCGAGCACGCCCTTGGACAGCGCGTCCGGGATGCCCGGCACCGGCATGCCCACCGGCACGCCACCCACGCTGGCAATCAGCTTGCTGACCATGCGGGTGGGGGCGCGCACTTTCATGCCCTTCATGTCGGCCATGGTGGTGATGGGCTTCTTGGCGCTGAAGATCACGCCCGGGCCATGCACGTGCATGGCGACCACTTTCACGTCCTTGAACTCGTCGCGGGCGTTCTTGTCGTAGTAGTCCCACGCGGCGGCGCTGGTGGCCTCGGCGGTGGTCATGGTGAAGGGCAGCTCGAACACCTCCATCTTCGGGAAGCGTCCGGCGGTGGAGCTCGGCAGCGTCCAGACCACGTCAGCCACGCCGGTGCGGGCCTGGTCAAACAGCTGCGGCTGCGTGCCGCCCAGCTGCATGGACGGGAAGATGTTGCACTGCAGCTTGTTGCCCGAGTCCTTGGCAAGGTTGTCGCACCAGCCACGCAGCATCTTGGTGTGCTGCACCGTGGTGGCATTGAGGAAGTGGTGTACCTTCAGCGTAACGGTTTGCGCCTGGGCCGACAGGGCGGCGCAGGTCAGGCCAGCGGCCACAGCCGTCAACTTGATGAGTTTTTTCATGTGGATAAAGCCTGGGTAACGGAGGTTAAGATTAGTGTACGAATGGTTGCGAGCGCGACAAATAAGGGTTTTCCCCTGATTTCAGGGGTTTTAGACATATTTTTTTGACAGCGCGCTGACGTTCCAGGCCAATCGGCACACGATAACGCGGTTGCCACCAAAATGTCACGCGCCAGGCCTACATTCGGGCGTTTGTCTTTGTTGGAGAACCCCCGCATGCTCAGCCCCGAACAGTTGGTTGCCGCCCAGAAGGCCCGCCTGGCCGCCTTGCACGAGCTCACGCTCAAGCACGTCTCGAGCGTGGAGAGGCTGGCACAGTTGAACATGCAACTGCTCAAGCATTCGCTGGACGACCACGCCGAACACGCGCACGCCCTGTTCAGCGCCAAGAGCGTGAACGACTGGCTGCACGCCCACAGCCAGCTGTGGCAACCGCTGGGCGAACGCGCCGCGCACTACAACCAGCAGCTGCACGCCATTGCCACCGAGCTGCAGCACGAGGTCCAGCACTTCATCCAGCAGCACGGCCCCCACCACGGCGCCACGCCAACCGAGGCGCCCACACCCGCGCCCACCAGCGCCCCGGGCAGCGGCAACACGCAGCCCTGAGCCCAAGACGAGGCCGGGCGCAGCACGCCCGGGCAGCCCTCAGGCCAGACCGTCGTGCAACGCCACCAGCGCCTGCGTCAGCTTGTGCTGGGGGTCCAGGTAGATCATGGGCTTGGCGGCCTGGTGCGATTCGCGCACCTTGATGGACGCGGGCAGGTAGGGCTGCAGCACCGGCAGCCCTTCGGCTATCAGCTCCTGCACCAGCCGCTGCGGCAGGTTGGCGCGGGGCTGGAACTGGTTGACCACAATCCCCTTGACCGCCAGCCCGGGGTTGTGGTCGAGGCGGATTTCCTGCACGTTCTCCAGCAGCGTGTACAAGGCGCGGCGCGAGAAGTCGTCGCAATCAAACGGGATCAGGCAGCCGCTGGCGGCCATCAGCGCCGAGCGGGTGTAGAAGTTGAGGGCAGGCGGCGTGTCGATGTAGATGCGGTCGTAGTCGGCGGCCAGTTGTTGCAACGCTTCGCGCAGCTTGTAGATCTTGTGGCGCAGCTCCAGCTTGCCTTGCAGCTCGTCCAGACGCTGGCTGGAGGCCAGCAGGTGCAGGTTCTCGAACGGCGTGGGCAGCACAAAGTCGCGCGGCAGCAGCGGCTTGAAGGTAAAGGTCAGCGCCTGGTCGAACAGATCGGCCACCGTGGACTGACCCGGCTGCGCTGGCTGGCCCAGCAGGTACGAGCTGGAGTTGCCCTGCTGGTCCAAGTCCAGTACCAAGGTGCGCAAACCTTGGCTGGCGCTGATGGCGGCCAAGTTGCAGGTGATGGTGGACTTGCCCACCCCCCCTTTTTGGTTGAACACAACAAGCGGCATGGCAACTCTCTTTTGGTGGGACGCAGAAGCGGCATTATCGGGGCGTGGGACAATCCACGCGCCATGACGACCACCACCGACACCGCATTTTTGGGCGCACCACGCCCGCTTCGCACCTTCACCGCCAGCGACTTCGACTTTGCGCTGCCGCCTGAGCTGATCGCGCAACACCCCGCTGCCGAGCGCAGCGCCTCGCGCTTGCTGGATGGCTCCGGCCTGGCTCCGGTGGATCGCACTTTCCGCGACCTGCCCAGCCTGCTGCGCGCGGGCGACTTGCTGGTGTTCAACGACACCCAGGTCATCAAGGCGCGCCTGTTTGGCGAGAAAGCCAGCGGCGGCAAGGTGGAGCTGCTGGTGGAGCGCGTGCTGCACGGCCCCGGCCACACGCACGAGGTGGTGGCGCACATGAAAGTCAGCAAGAAGCCCGCCCTGGGCGCGGTGCTGCACATGGTGGGCGGCTTTACCGCCACGCTGCTGGGGCGCTGGCCCGAAGAGCACGGCCCGCTGTTTCGCTTCCGCTTCAGTGGCGAGCCCCATGCGCTGATGGCCCAGCATGGCCACGTGCCGCTGCCACCCTACATAGAACACACCGACACCGCCGAAGACGAACGCCGCTACCAAACCGTGTTTGCGCAACACCCCGGTGCCGTGGCAGCCCCCACCGCTGCGCTGCACTTTGACGACAGGGTGCTGACCGCGCTGGACAAACGCGGCGTGCAACGCGCCAGCGTCACGCTGCACGTGGGCGCGGGCACCTTCCAACCCATGAAGAGCGACAACATTGCCGAACACGTGATGCACGCCGAGTGGTACCACGTGCCCGAAGCCACCCAGCGCGCCATTGCCGACACCCGCGCCCGCGGTGGGCGCGTGGTGGCCGTGGGCACCACCACCGTGCGCACGCTGGAGAGTTGGGCTCGCTCCGGCACACCGCAAGGCGATACGCAGATCTTCATTACCCCAGGCTTTGCGTTCCAAGTGGTGGATGTGCTGGTCACCAACTTCCACCTGCCCAAAAGCACGCTGATGATGCTGGTCAGCGCGTTTGCCGGTTACGGGCACATCATGGCGCTGTACCGTCACGCCATTGCGCAGGGCTACCGCTTCTTCAGTTACGGCGACAGCATGGTGCTGCAGCGCGTGCGTTGAAGCACGGGGGCGACGGCGATCACACCATCTTCACCACGATGTCGTGCAGGGTGTTGGCGCTTTGGGCCATGCACTCGGCGGCGTTGGTGAGGTGGCGGTAGATCTCGCGCTTCTTCATCATGTGGACGTAATCGTCGCCCTGGAACAGCTCGGCCAGCGCCACGCGGTAGAGTTTTTCCACCTGGCGCTCGGCGCGCCGGGCGTGGTCGGCGTCGTGGGCGGCCTGGGCCGGGTGGTGCCCCAGTTTGGCGTAGCCGTCGCGCAGCGACACCGTGCCCTGGTGCAGCAGCTGTGCCATCTCCAGTGTGTAGCGGTCGGGCAGCACGCCCAGCGCATCCATCTCGGCCACGCCGTCCTTGCAAAAGTTGATGATGGCATCGAGCTGTGTGATGGCGCGGTAGATGTCCTCGCGGTCAATGGGGGTGGAGAACGACTCGTTCAGGGTGTGGATGTTGTGCACCTTGACCTTGTCGGCCGCGTGCTCGTCCTCCTTGATCTGCTCGCCAAAGGCGGGGTCGGCGGTTTCCATGTAGCGCACCAGCAGCGCCACCGACACCTCCACCTGCTCGCTTTGCGCGTGCAGCATGGCAAAGAAGTCGGGCATCTGCGGAAAGAAACGCTCCAGCAGCGGCGTCCACCACGACGCCCGCTTGGGCACTTGTGCATGACTCATCGGTTAACCCCCTCCGGCCAGCGCCAGCAGTGTGTGGCCCAGCGCGTAAAACACCACCGAAAACAGCGCCGCGCCCGGGATGGTCACCACCCAGGTGGTGGCAATCTCGCCCGCCTTGGCCCAGCGCACCGCCTTGGGCCGCTCCGACGCCCCGATGCCCATGATGGACGTGGCCACCACGTGCGTGGTGGACACCGGCGCCCCCAGCAGCGACGCCCCCAGAATCACGCTGGCCGACGTGAGCTGCGAGTTGAGCGCGTGCAGCGGGCGCACCTTGTAGATGGCAAAGCCCAGCGTGCGCACAATGCGCCAGCCGCCCGACAGGATGCCCAGCGTCATGGCCACCGCGCAGGCCAGCATCACCCACAACGGCACGGCAAAACGGTCGATGAAGCCGCCCATCAGCAGCACCAGCGTCAGAATGCCCATGCTCTTTTGCGCGTCGTTGGCGCCATGCGAGAACGCCAGCCCCGCCGCCGTGACCACCTGGGCGCGCCGCAGCGACCGGTTGAACCTGGGCCGGGCGCGGCGCAACAGCACCAGCGTCAGCCGGTGCAGCCCGTACCCCACCCAGAACCCCACCAGCGGCGACAGCACCAGCGCCAGCAGCACCTTCATCACGCCCGTGACGTGGCCCTGCGCCAGTGCCTCAAAACCCCACACCACATGCCCCGCGCCAGCCGAAACGATCACCGCCCCGGCCAGCCCACCCACCAATGCGTGCGACGACGACGATGGAATACCGCGCCACCACGTGAACAGGTTCCACACAATGGCACCCAGCAGCCCACACAACACCACCAGCAGCGCCTGCACCGGCGGCAGGCTGTCGAGCTTGACGAACGAACCGATGGTGTTGGCCACGGCCGTGCCACCCAGCAACGGCCCCAAAAATTCGAACACCGCCACCAGCGCCACCGCCTGCACCGGCGTCATGGCACGCGAAGCGATCACGCTGGCAATGATGTTGGCAGCGTCGTGAAAACCGTTGGTGTAATCGAACAACAGCACGATCACCACCACGGCAATGGCCAGCGTGAAAATCAGGGTCATAAATCATGGTAATGACAATTGTGGTGATGTGGAACATTTTTTGCACCCCGGGCCCAAAAAACCTGGCCGACCGCCGCCAGCGCCACCCCGGGTCCCGTCCGGGCAACGGCGCAACACGGTTTGATCGGGGACAATTGCCGCACCATGCTCAAGTTCGACCTGCTCACCACCGACCCCGACAGCCACGCCCGCCGTGGCACCATGACCCTCAACCACGGCGTGGTGCAAACGCCCATCTTCATGCCCGTGGGCACCTACGGCACCGTCAAGGGCGTGATGCCGCAAAGCCTGCACGACATGGGCGCGCAAATCATTTTGGGCAACACCTTCCACCTGTGGATGCGCCCGGGGCTGGACATCATGCAAGCCTTTGGCGGGCTGCATCAGTTCGAGCAATGGGACAAGCCCATCCTGACCGACTCGGGTGGCTTCCAAGTGTGGAGCCTGGGCGCGATGCGCAAAATCAGCGAGGAAGGCGTGCACTTTGCCAGCCCGGTCAACGGCGACAAGCTGTTCATGTCGCCCGAGGTCAGCATGCAGATCCAAACCATCTTGAACAGCGACATCGTGATGCAGTTGGACGAATGCACGCCCTACTGGCAGGGCGAGAAAGGCAGCGGCCACATCACCACCGAGGCCGAAGCGCGCCACAGCATGGAAATGAGCCGCCGCTGGGCGCTGCGCTCCAAAAACGAATTCGAGCGGCTGGGCAACCCCAATGCGCTGTTTGGCATTGTGCAGGGCGGCATGTTCGAGCACCTGCGCCAAGAATCGCTGGAGGCGCTGGTGGAGATGGACTTCCCTGGCTACGCCGTGGGCGGCGTGAGCGTGGGTGAGCCCAAAGAGCTGATGCTGCAAATCATGGCGCACACGCCCCACCGCCTGCCCGCACACAAGCCACGCTACCTGATGGGCGTGGGCACACCGGAAGACCTGGTGGAAGGCGTGGCCCAAGGCGTGGACATGTTCGACTGCGTGATGCCGACCCGCAACGCGCGCAACGGCACCATCTTCACCCGTTTTGGCGACCTGAAGATCCGCAACGCCCGCCACAAGGCCGACCCACAGCCGCTGGACACCACCTGCACCTGCTACGCCTGCGCAGGCAGCAGCGGCGTGAGCTGGGACAACGGCGGGCGTGACGGCTTTAGCCGTGCCTACCTGCACCACCTGGACCGCTGTGGCGAAATGCTGGGCCCCATGCTCACCACCATCCACAACCTGCACTACTACCTGGCCCTGATGCAGGAGGTGCGCGATGCGCTGGACGCAGGCCAGTTCAGCGCCTTCCGGGCACGCTTCAAGGCGGAACGCGCGCGCGGCGTCTGATGGCCACAGGGCGGCCTGCAATGGCCAAAGCGGCAGTCAAAAGTGCATAAATGACACCGAATGTCATCATATTGACATACTTTTGCCACGTTGAGGCCACATTGGCTTTTTAGACTCGGTGGCATCTGCTTGACCCGTGAGCGCGCCGCCCCCATGTCCCTGTTGAACACAACCACCCCGCTCACCATACGCACCCGTCTGCGTCTGGTGGCTGTCCTGTGCGTGCTGCTGGCCGGTGTGCCCACCCTCTGGCTGGGGCGCTACCTCTGGCACGATGTGGCCCAAGCGCAGGCCGAACTGTCGGCGCTGGCGGCCAACCAGGCCTGGCACGCCGTGCTGGCCGACGTGCAGGCGCACCGCGAGGCCGGGGCCGCCATGGCCGGCCAGCCCGAACAGCAACAGACCCGCACCCAGCTGGCCAGCCAGATGCAGCAGCGCCTGCAACAGGTGGCCGCCGCCCTGCCCGACAGCCCGCTGCAGGCCCAGCACCAGCAAGGCGTGCAGGCGGTGCAACAAGCCTTCCAGGCCTTGACACAAACCGCCGCTGCCGGCGCGCCCGCATTCAACGAATGGATGCAGGGCCATCTGACGCTACAGCAGCAGATCTACGGCCAGATGCTGGCGCTCAACGCCGAAGCGCACTTGCTGCTCGACCCCGACCACGGCATCCACTTTCTGGTGCGCGCGGGCCTGCAGGACGCCATGCGCGTGAGCGATGCGCTGTCCGAACTCAGCGCGCTGGCCGCCGCCTCGCTGGTGGAAGACACCGGCGCCATGGGCGCCGCCGCCGCGCGCTACCGCGAACACGTGTACGCCATGCGCCAGCACCTCAAGCAGGCCGGCCAGAGCGACGCCACGCTGGGCGAACAGACCCAGGCCGCGCGCCAGCAACTGCAACAGCAAGAGGTGATGGTGCAGCAGCTGCTGGCGGCCGTGGTGCTGGACGTGAACTTTCCGCTCGAAAAAATGCGCGAGACGCTGCACACCGCCTCCAAGCTGCAAAACGACCTGTCACGCAGCGTGCTGGACGTGCTCAACACCCGGCTGCATGCGCGGGTGGCCTCGCTGCGCCTGAGCATGGCGCTGGCCCTGTTGGGCCTGCTGACCGGGCTGGCGCTGGTGCTGGGCGTGCTGTGGCACACCGTGCATGCCATCATGCATTCGGTCAACCAGACCATGGACGTGACCGAACGCATCGCGCAGGGCGACCTGTCGGTGGCCGTGCCCATGGGCCGCCAGGACGAGATGGGCCGCGTGCTCAACGCCATCGGGCGCATGCGCGAACAACTGCAGACCATGGTGCGCGACATCCAGAACGCCTCGCACCACCTGCAGCTGGCCTCCAGCGAGATCGCGCACGGCAACCTCAACCTGAGCCAGCGCACCGAGCACACCGCATCCAACCTGCAGGAAACCGCCAGCGTGATGGAAGAGATCGGCTCTGCCGCCGAGCAGGGCGCGCAGTCGGCGCGCCAAGCCAGCACGCTGGCACGTGAAGCGACCCAAGCCGCCCATCAGGGCCGCGAAGTGGTGTCGTCGGTGGTGGGCACCATGCAAGGCATCCACGCCAGCTCGCGCCAGATTGGCGAGATCACCGGCCTGATCGACGGCATCGCGTTCCAGACCAACATCCTGGCGCTCAACGCCGCCGTGGAAGCGGCCCGCGCGGGCGAACAGGGGCGCGGCTTTGCCGTGGTGGCGGGCGAGGTGCGTTCGCTGGCCCAACGCGCCAGCAGCGCCGCGCGCGACATCCGCCAGCTGATCGAATCCTCGGTGCGCCAGATCGAAAGCGGCTCCGACCTGGTGTCGCAGGCGGGCGAGGCCATGCAGCACATTGGCGACCGCATCGAGGCCGCCTCGCAGGTGATTGCCGACGTGGAACAGGCCGTGGCCAGCCAGGCCGGCGCCATTGCCCAGGTGCAAACCGCCGTGGCACGGCTGGACCAGCTGACGCAGCAGAACGCCGCGCTGGTGGAAGAATCAGCCACCGCCGCCAGCGTGATGCAAGACCAAGCGCAGGACATGCGCCGCCTGGTGGGCAACTTCCGCCTCGACGCCGACGGGCACGACCACGAGACCCTGCAGCCGGGGTTTGCCCAGGCCTGAAGCGGCAGCGCCCCAGACCTCAAAGACCGCCCCAGGCCGGTTGTGTTACAGCAGTGGGCCTGGCCCGTTGTCGTCCTTCACTTTGTCCTGCGGGGCTGGGGCGGCGGCGCGCTTGCGGCGCGGGGCCGTGGGGGTGGCCGCTGCGGCCGGGGCGGCGCTGGCCTTGGGGCTGCGGCGCACAGGCGTCTTCTTGGGCGCCGGGGCGGTATCGGCGGGGGCCGCAGCGGCGGTGCTGGCCGATGATGCGGCCTCCGGGTCGAGCTGCGCCAGATGCACCGCCGCCTGGCTGGCCTGCACCGCCATGTCTTGCAGGGTGTGGCTGGCAATGGTCTGGAACTGCTCGGTCAGGGCGTTCCACCACTGCATCGCGTCCACCACCGGGGCAGCAGCCACCGGCTCGGTGGGGGCTGGGGTCGGCGCCGGGGTCGGGGTGGGCGTAGGTGCGGGTGTGGGCGCAGCCGTCGGGGCGGGCGTGGGCGCCGGGTCTGCCGCCGGGGCGGTGGCGCCGGTGGGCACGGCAAACAGCGGCGTGGCCGCCGCCATCCAGGCCGACGACATGGAGGACATCGAATCCAGCGCCGCCGCCACCGTGTCCACCGCCGGTGCGGCGGTGGGGGCTGGCGTGGGTGCGGGCGTCGGGGCGGGCGTGGGCGCAACAGGCTTCATCTTGAAGGCCTCGGCCATGTCGCTGAAGTTGACGTTCATGCCGCGCAGCGTGGCCAGCGTCATGCGCTGCACCTCCAGCGCCTGGATGGTGGCGCTCAGCGCCTTGGTGTTCTGGTCGAGCCAGAAGTGCACCGCCTTGAGCTCCTGGATGCGCTTGTCGAGCTCCTCCACGCTCACCGTGGGCGCAATCCACTGGTTGAGCGGAGGAAAACCCGGCAAGCCCCCAGGCGCAGCGGGCGCACCACCACCGGCAACGGCCTGGCGCGTAAGGTTCTGCAAAAACTCAAAACCCGGTACATACTGGGCAAACGCACTCAAATCGGGGGTGTCCATGCTCAAGCTCCTGTGTGTTCAGCAATTCCGCCAGCACCCGGGCTGGCACAGGCGGCAAGGATGCCACAGCCTTGATACCGCGCAAAACTTTGCACTTTCTTCAAGGCACAATAGAACCGTACCCTCAACACACCACCCCCGCCAAGCGGCGCCCGTTGCCGCTGGCCCGATGCGGAGAAGCCCCATGACCACCACCACCTCCTTTGACGCCCTGGGCGCCCAACTTCAACAGATGCGCGAGGGCCTGCTGGCCCAGCTGCGCGAACAGCGCGGGGGCGCCGTGGGCCGCGCCGAAGCCGCCGCCGAAGCCCGCACCCTGGCCACCGGCGACTGGGCCCAGGACGACGCCCAGCGCGACCTGACCTTTGCGCTGGAAGAGCGCGAGGCCGCCGAGCTCAACGCCATCGACGCCGCGCTGCAGCGCATTGCCAGCGGCGAATACGGCCAGTGCAGCGACTGCGGCGTGGACATCACCCCGGCGCGCCTGCAGGCCAACCCGGTGGCGCTGCGCTGCATCCAGTGCCAGGGCGTGTGGGAGCGCAACCACGGCGAAGCCCCGCCGCCCAAGATGTAAGCCCGCGCCCTGCGCGCGCATCGCCCGTTTTCTCATCACCACCGAAAGAGATTCCCATGGCCACCTTCCACGCCGTCGTCTGGCTCGACCACAGCGAAGCCCACGTCCTGATGTTCGACAAGGAACACGTCGAAAGCCAGCGCATCAAGTCGCGCAGCCACCACAAGCACCAGGGCAAGGGCCACGACGATGGCCAGTTCTACGCCGACATCGCCGCCGCGCTGGTGGGCACGCACGAGGTGCTGCTGACCGGCCCCGGCATGGCGCGCGACCAGTTCCACGCCTGGTGCCAGCAGCACCACAAGGCCGTGGCCGAGGCCATGGTCGATTCGGTGCCGAGCGACCACCCCACCGACAACCAGGTGGTGGCACTGGCGCGCGAGTACTTCAAGAAGTTCGACGCCATGGCCGCCGACCCGACCCAGCTCTGATCCGCTGCCGCACGGCCACTGCTCCCTGCGGGCGGTGTGGCCGCTGCACCCCGCCACAGGCTGCGCTATCCTCACTGGGTAGGCAGCCTGTGCCGTTTGTTGGTGCGTTGTTGCCGCTGCCCCGTTTTGTTCGCCCCATGCCCACACCCTCCAACGCCCACCCCGACCCCGACGCCCACCCCGCTGCCGACGACGCTGCGCACGCAGGCGGGCACGCCCGCGCGGGCATCCAGTCGGTGGAAGTCGGCTTTGCGCTGCTGGACGTGATGGCGCAGGCCCAGGGCCCGCTGATGCTGCGCGACCTGGCCGCCAGCGCCGGCATGAGCGCGGCCAAGGCGCACCGCTACCTGGTCAGCTTCCAGCGCCTGGGGCTGGTACAACAGGATCCACGCAACACCCGCTACGACCTGGGCCCGGCGGCGCTGCGGCTGGGCCTGGCCGGTCTGAGTCGGCTCGACGCGGTGCGGCTGGCGCGCGAGCGCGTGGACGCGCTGCTGGAAGAGACCGGCCACATCGTGGCGCTGGGCGTGTGGGGCAACCACGGCCCCACCATCGTGCACTGGGCCGAGGCGCCGCAGTCCGTGCCCGTCAGCTTGCGCCTGGGCGACGTGATGCCGCTGCTGAGCTCCGCCACCGGGCGCTGCTTTGCCGCCTTCATGGCGGTGCAATCGCACGCCGCGCCCAAACTGCAACCGCTGCTGGCGCAGGAACTGGCGCAGGCGCAACGCCACCCGCACCCCGAGGTGCCGCACACCCCGGCCCAGGCCGACGCTCTGTTCGACGAAGTGCGCCGCCGGGGCCTGGCGCGGGTGGTACACAGCCTGCTCAACGGCGTGGCGGGCTTTTGTGCGCCGGTGTTCGACGCCCAAGGCCGCATCGTGCTGGGCGTGGTGGTGCTGGGCTCGGTGGCCACCTTCGACTGCGACTGGGAGAGCCCCGTGGCACAGGCCCTGCTGCGCTGCACCCGCCAGCTCAGCGCCGACCTGGGATACACCCATGCGTGACCACAACCCCACCATGCGGCGCCGCCAGCTCTGGGGCGTGCTGGCCGCCAGCGCCCTGGTGCTGACGCTGGTACCAGCGGCCCAGGCTGCGGCACCAACGCCCCAGGCCAGCGCCCACGCGCAGCACCTGCCACCACCCGGCCGCTGGCACTACCAAGTCAAGGGGCAGACCAAGGGCCTGTCGTACCAGGCCGAAAGCCAGCTGCACTGGCAGCACGACGGCCAACACTACCGCGCCCACATGGCCCTGCACGCGCTGTGGCTGCAGCGCACACAGACCAGCACCGGCGCCCTGACCCCGGCCGGGCTGCAACCCGAACACTTCATCGACCAGGCGCGCAAGACCCGCGAAACCTGGTTCGACCCGCAGCAGCGCACCCTGCGCGCGGGCAACGGCACGCCACAGCCCGCCCCGGTGGGCGTACAAGACCGGCTCAGCGTGTTCTTCCAGCTCGCCACCCAGCTCAACCGCGCAGCGGCAACACAAGCGCCCGCGCGCAGCACCTGGCCCGTCCCGGTCGCCGGTGGCGCCGACAGCGAGACCTGGCACTTCCAGGCCCAAGGCCACGAGCGCCTGACCCTGCCCGCCGGCACCTACGACGCCATCAAGCTCACGCGCCAGCCGCGCCACGCCAGCGACCAGACGGTCGAGGTCTGGCTCGCCCCGGCGCTGCACCACATCCCGGTGCGGCTGCGCATCCGCCAAGGCAATGGCGACGTAGTGGACCAGCAGCTCAGCGGCGCAGGTGCTGCACCCGGGCCTTGAATCCGCCACTGCAGCGCCCCATATCCAGCGGCAACCGCCAGCCGGCGGGGTCTGCGTTTTCCAAAGGTTGATCCGCCATGCAAATGCTCTACGATTCCGACGCGTTCGCCGTGGTCCACGTCCTGGTGGACGAAGCCGCTGGCGTGACCGAACTGGCCGACGCCAGCACCGACGCCGACCACGCCACACCGCACCTGCTGCGCCACGGCTTCGAGATCGTGGACAAACGCTCCGGCAAGGGGCTCTACCTCGACGGCTCGTGGGCCGAGATGTTCCAGCAGCAGATCCAGGCCTGGCAGCGCGACACCCCCACGCGCGAGGAAGTGGAAACCCTGCTTGAAGGCTACGCCACGCTGGCGCAGAACCCCATCCTGGTGCAGTAGGGCCTCATTCCTCCAGCAAACTGCGCAGCATCCAGGCGGTTTGCTCGTGCACCGTCAGGCGCTGCGTCAGCAAATCGGCGGTGGGTTGGTCGTCGGCCTTGCTCACCAGCGGGAACAGGCTGCGCGCGGTGCGCGCCACCGCCTCATGGCCATGGGCCAGGATCCGCACCATCTCCAGCGCCTTGGGCGGCTGCGCGGGCGCGTCGGGCAGCGAGCTGAGTTCACCGTACTGCGCGTAGGAGCCCGGGGCCACATGCCCCAGCGCGCGGATGCGCTCGGCCACCGGATCGACCGCGTTCCACAACTCCGTGTACTGCGCCATGAACATGACGTGCAGGGTGTTGAACATCGGCCCCGTCACGTTCCAGTGGAAGTTGTGCGTGGTCAGGTACAGCGTGTAGGTGTCGGCCAGCAAACGGCTCAAGCCCTGCGCAATGGCGGCGCGGTCCTTGTCGCTGATGCCGATGTCCATGCTGAAAGCGACGGCGGAAGATTTCTTGCCCATACGACACTCCTGGTGGTTGCAACACGAGGCTTTCATCCTACACCCAAAAAACCGCGCGCCGTGCTGCGACAATGGCCGCACCATGAACGCCACTTACGTCCTTACCCTCTCCTGCCAGGACAAGCCTGGCATCGTGCACGCCGTGTCGGGCTTTTTGCTGGAACAGGGCGGCAACATCGAAGAAGCCGCGCAGTACAACGACCACGGCACCGGTCTGTTCTTCATGCGGGTGCAGTTTGTGTGCCAGCGCCTGGCCCCCGCCGACCTGGAACGCGCGGTGCAACTGTTTGCGCGCGAGCACGCCATGCAGGCCGGCCTGCACCCGCTGCACCAGCCTATGCCCACGGTGATTTTTGTCAGCCAGCAGGGCCACTGCCTCAACGACCTGCTGTTCCGCTGGAAAAGCGGCCTGCTGCCGCTCGATATCCGGGCCATCATCAGCAACCACCGCGACTTCTACCAGCTCGCCGCCAGCTACAACGTGCCGTTCCACCACCTGCCCGTCACGCCCGAGACCAAGGCGCAGGTGGAAGCGCGCCAGCTCGAGATCGTGCAACAGGAGCGCGCCGAGCTGGTGGTGCTGGCGCGCTACATGCAAATCCTCAGCGACGACCTGTGCCGTCAACTCGCGGGCAAGGCCATCAACATCCACCACAGCTTTTTGCCCAGCTTTAAAGGGGCCAAACCCTACTACCAAGCCCACGACCGGGGCGTGAAACTGATTGGCGCCACCGCCCACTACGTCACCGCCGACCTGGACGAAGGCCCCATCATCGAACAGGACGTGGCACGCGTGGACCACAGCATGGACGTGGACGACCTGACCGCCATTGGCCGCGACACCGAAAGCCAGGTGCTGGCCCGCGCCGTCAAGTGGCACAGCGAACACCGCGTGCTGCTCAACGGCCACCGCACCGTGGTATTCAAATAGGGCGCAACGCCTGTGGCATAAGGTACAGTTGCCGCATGCCATTTCCGCCGTCCGACGACAAGCTGCCGGAATCGTTTTTCAGCACGTTGTACCCCGAGCTCGACACCCCGGTCGCAGCGCCGGAGGCGGTGTCGTTGCTGCAGCACGGCGACCGGCTGGCGCGCCTGATCGAACACTGGCCCGGCGCCGTGTTCTGCCTGGACGCCCAGCTGCGCTGCGTGCTGGCCAACCGCGAGGCCCGCGCCTGGTGCCAGCCGCTCAACCCCGACGTCTGGACTGATGGCCAGCTCCACCCGCTGCCCGAGCTGCTGGCGCCCGCGCTGCTCGAAGCCCTGCTGCCCTACCTGTCGGCGGCGCTGCGCGGCATGGAGCTGGCGTTTGACGACCAGTTCCAGCACCCCACGCTGGGCTGGCGCAACCTGTCCATCCGTACCCAGCCCGACCAGCTGGGCGACCACGTCACGGGCGTGTTCCTGCACCTGCAAGACAGCACCGACATCCACCTGGCCACCGAACTGGCCCAGACCCACCAGGCCCAGCAAGACGCCCAGACCCCCGGCCACGGCACGCCGCAGCACGCCGCCCAGCTGCACCTGATGGCCGAACACCTGCGCGAGGCGGCGATCTTCTTCCTGGACGCCAGCGGCCGCATCAGCGACTGGCCCGGCAGCGCCGAACGCCTGCTGGGCCACCCGGCCCCCAGCGTGCTGGGCAACGGCGTGCAGTGCTTTGACGCCACCGACCCGCCCGGCGACGCCCCCGACACCCCGGTTGCGCTGGAGCGCGCCACCCTGCTGGGCCACTGCGACTCCACCGGCTGGCGCCTGCACCACGGCGGGCAACGTTTCTGGTCGCAGCTGAGCCTGACCGCGCTGCACGACCCCGACAGCGGCGAGCTGCTGGGCTACGCCTGCCTGATGCGCGACATGACCGAGATCAAGCGCCTAGAAGACCTGCTGCGGCAATGGAACCAGGAACTCGAAGCCCGGGTGCAGGAACGCACGCAGCAGCTGCAAGACATTAACCAAGATCTCGAAGCCTTCTCGTACTCGGTGTCACACGACCTGCGCACGCCGCTGCGCCACATCGCCAGCTTTGTCGAGATGCTGCAGGAGCACCTGGGCGGCAACGCCGACGCCACCGCACAGCAATACTTGGCCACGCTGGGCGAATCGGCCACCTACATGGGCCAGCTGATCGAGGGGCTGCTGGCGTTCTCGCGCCTGGGCCGCGCACCGCTGACGCGCCGCCCGGTGGCCATGGGCGCGCTGCTGCAGTCCAGCATCAACCGCGTGCTGCACGACCCCACGCTGCACCGCCCGCCCGAGCGACTGCGCTGGACGCTGCCCGATGATTTGCCCACCCTGCCCGGCGACAACATGCTGCTCAGCCAGGTGTGGGACAACCTGCTGGCCAACGCGCTCAAGTACTCGCGCAAGCGCGAGCTGGCCGAGATCCGCATCGCCTGGCACACCACACCCGACGGCAGCGCGGTGTTCGAAGTCCACGACAACGGCGTCGGCTTTGACCCCCGGCGCGCCGAGCGGCTGTTTGGCGTGTTCCAGCGCCTGCACCGCGCCAGCGAGTTCGAGGGCACCGGCATAGGGCTGGCGCTGTGCCGGCGCATCATCGAGCGCCACGGCGGGCGCATCTGGGCCGAGAGCACGCCCGGCGTGGGCAGCAGCTTCTATTTCTCGTTACCGGGCAACGGCAGCGCCACCACGCCCGCCCCCACCACCATTCAACCCGCAGCGTAACTGCGGCGGCCAAAAATGGCGCTGCCCACACGCACCAGCGTGCTGCCGCTGGCAATGGCGGCCTCCAGGTCGTCGCTCATGCCCATCGACAGCGTGTCCAACGCCAGCCCGGCCTGCTGCAATTGCGCCAACGCGGTGCGGGCACGGCCAAACACCTCGCACGCGGCGGCAAAGTCCGGCGCGGGTTCGGGGATGCACATCAGCCCGCGCAAACGCAAGCGCGGCAATGCCGCCACCGCACGCGCCAGCTCCGGCAACTCCGCCAGTGTCACCCCGGATTTGTTGGCCCCACCGTCCACATTCACCTGCACACACACCTGCAACGGTGGCAAATCCGCAGGGCGCTGCTCGCTCAACCGTTGGGCAATCTTGAGCCGGTCAATGGTGTGTACCCAGTCGAAATGCTCGGCCACGGGCCGCGTCTTGTTGCTTTGCAACGGGCCTATGCAGTGCCATTCCAACCCGTCCACCCCGGCGGCACGCAGCGCCAGCACCTTGTCCACACCTTCTTGCACATAGTTCTCGCCAAAGGTGGTCTGGCCTGCGGCGGCTGCCGCTTGCACCGCATCGGCACCAAAGGTTTTGGACACCGCCAGCAACCGCACCGTGGCCGGGTCGCGCCCCGCCTGGGCGCAGGCCTGCGCCATGCGGGCGCGCACGTGTTGGAGTTGGTCGGCAATCGTCGTCATAATGGGCATCACCTTGAATTCAACGGATTTATCGGCATGGACATCACCCAGCTGCTGGCCTTCAGCTACAAGAACAAAGCGTCCGACCTGCACCTGTCGGCGGGTTTGCCACCCATGATACGGGTGCATGGCGATGTGCGCCGCATCAACGTCGAAGCCATGGACCACAAGCAAGTGCATGCCATGGTGTACGACGTGATGAACGACGCGCAGCGCAAGCACTTTGAAGAATTCTTGGAAGTGGACTTCTCGTTCGAGATTGAAGGACTGGCGCGGTTCCGGGTCAACGCCTTCAACCAGAACCGGGGCGCGGCGGCGGTGTTCCGCACCATTCCGTCCAAAATCTTGACGCTCGAAGAACTGCGCTGCCCCAAGATTTTTGCCGATTTGGCGCTCAAACCACGTGGGCTGGTACTCGTCACCGGCCCCACCGGCTCAGGCAAATCCACCACGCTGGCCGCGATGGTGAACCACCTCAACGAAAACGAGTACGGCCACGTGCTGACCATTGAGGACCCGATCGAATTCGTCCACGAATCCAAAAAGTGCTTGGTCAACCAGCGCGAGGTGGGCCCCATGACGCTGAGTTTTGCCAACGCGCTGCGCTCGGCCCTGCGCGAAGACCCCGACGCCATCCTGGTGGGCGAAATGCGCGACCTGGAAACCATCCGCCTGGCCATGACCGCCGCCGAGACCGGCCACCTGGTGTTTGGCACGCTGCACACCTCGTCGGCGGCCAAGACGATCGACCGCATCATCGACGTGTTCCCGCCCGAGGAAAAGGAAATGGTGCGCGCCATGCTGTCGGAATCGCTGGTGGGCGTGATCTCGCAGACGCTGTGCAAGACCAAGGACGGCAATGGCCGCGTGGCCGCGCACGAGATCATGCTGGGCACCCCCGCCATCCGTAACCTCATCCGCGAGGCCAAGGTGGCGCAGATGTACTCCTCCATCCAGACCGGCAACGGCTTTGGCATGCAAACGCTGGACCAAAGCCTGGCCGACCTGGTCAAGCGCGGCCAGATCACGCCCGCCGAGGCGCGCAGCAAGGCCAAGATCCCCGAAAACTTTCCCGGCTAAGCACCAGCACAAGGACACGCCCCATGGAACGCGACCAGGCCAGCCAGTTCGTCAACGAGCTGCTCAAACTCATGGTCAGCCGCAACGGCAGCGACCTGTTCATCACCGCCGACTTTCCGCCCGCCATCAAAGTCGATGGCAAAGTCACCAAAGTCTCGCCCCAGCCGCTCACCGGCCAGCACACCCAGGCGCTGGCGCGCGCCATCATGAACGACCGCCAGGCCGCCGAGTTCGAGCGCACCAAGGAATGTAACTTTGCGATTGCGCCGACGGGCATCGGGCGCTTCCGGGTCAACGCGTTCATCCAAATGGGCAAAGTCGGCATCGTCATGCGCACCATCCCGGCCAAAATCCCCACCATCGACCAGATGGGCCTGCCGCAGATCCTCAAGAACGTGACCATGGCCAAGCGCGGCATCTGCATCCTGGTGGGGGGCACCGGCTCGGGCAAGTCCACCACCCTGGCCGCCATGGTGGACTGGCGCAACGAGAACGCCTACGACCACATCATCACCGTGGAAGACCCGGTGGAATTCGTACACCAGCACAAGAACTGCATCATCACGCAGCGCGAGATTGGCCTGGACACCGACAGCTGGGAGGCCGCGCTCAAGAACACCCTGCGCCAGGCGCCCAACGTGATCCTGATGGGCGAAATCCGCGACCGCGAGACCATGGAACACGCGATTGCGTTTTCTGAAACCGGCCACCTGTGCATGGCCACCTTGCACGCCAACAGCGCCAACCAGGCCATGGAGCGCATCATCAACTTCTTTCCGCAAGAGCGCCACGCGCAAATGCTCAAGGACGTGTCGCTCAACCTCAAAGGCATCATTGCGCAGCGCCTGATACCGCGTCAAGATGGCAAAGGCCGCACCGCCGTGGTCGAAGTGCTGCTGCACAGCGGACTCATTGCCGACCAAATCATGAAAGGCGAGATCACCCAGATCAAAGAGACGATGAAAAAAAGCCGTGAAATGGGGATGCAAACCTTTGACCAATCGCTGTTCGACGCCTTCGAGTCCGGCCTGATCTCGTACGAGGACGCGCTGCGCAACGCCGACTCGCAAAACGACCTCAAGCTCAACATCAAGCTCAACAGCCAGCGCGCGCGCAACGCCGACCTGGGCGCCGGCACCGAGCACCTGGAGCTGCTGTGAAACCTGGCGTGGGTACAGCCTACGCAACCGACATCGTGGCATGGGCCAGAGAACAGGCCGCGCTGCTGCGTTCGGGCCAGCTCTCGGCCCTGGACATTGAACACATGGCCGAAGAGATCGAAGATGTGGGCAAAGCGGAACAACGCGAGCTGGCCCGCCGGGTGGCGGTGTTGCTGGCGCACCTGCTGAAGTGGCAACACCAACCGGGTCGGCGCGGCAGCAGTTGGACACGCACGCTCAAGGAACAGCGCAAGGCCATTGCGGCGGCACTGCGCCAGACCCCAAGCCTCAAGGCATCACTCACCGACGCCGACTGGCTGGCGGGCGTTTGGGCCGATGCAGTGACCAAGGCCATCGACGGGATCGGATTGGACAGCTTTCCGGAAGACTGCCCGTGGCCCATGACGCAGGTGTTGGCAGAAGATTTCCCTGAAAACATGATGATCAACAAATGAAAATCAATAAATTCAAAAACATGAAAAAATTATTAATTTTTATATTTATTGTATTAACCTCATTTACGGCAAAAGCAGAAATATTTTACGATATTCAGTTTCATGACACCCTGAAAGAAGTTATAGAAAAATACCCACACGCAAACTATAAAAATATAAACTCAGCATTACTAAAAGAAAAAGAAAAAATGATTGAAATATCAGGACTGGGAATAAATAAAATTAATGCTGTATTTACATTAGAATCTAAAAATTTTGGGCCCCGATATATTACAATAGATGAACTTTCAAGTAAATTATCTAACAAAAATAAAGGTAAAAATATTTTTCAAGAAATTGCAGAGAATACTCTTTGTGCACACTCAATCGAAAAAGAAGAAATAAAAAATGTAAAAAATGAATGCAAGGCATCTTTTTTGGTATCAAGTGTTCAAATAGTTTATAACAATCCTATACTAAAGGTAAAATTTAATCAAAGATATGGGCGAGAAGAATATTGCGAAAAAGACATTAATTTATACGAAATTTGCCACTTTAAAGATTTTTCTATGTATGCTAAATTAACACGCAATGGAAAAAACATATTAAGCGCAACTACAGATTTTACTCAACTCGAAAAAATAAAAGGCTACAAAAGCCGCAATGAACCCGTTCCAGAGTGGCTTGAATCAAATAGATAAAAACATTTTTACTCTGTTATCGGTTTCCAATTTTGCGAGACTGGGGCACTTTTTTTTGTGGTTATACTCAACCAAATAGACATTAATTGATCGCGCCTTATTGTGTAAGCCTCACGAATACAGTACACAACACTTGCATATCCATTGGGTTGACCATTGTTAATACAAGAATTTCGATACCGCCTCCAATGATTTTGCTCGACCTCCAGTTCACGATTAAAACTTTCTTTTTGAATTTTTAAATAAAGATCATTAAGTTCTTTATCCATCATGGAAATGTCCATATGAACACAAACAGTACTTAAAACAGTAAAATTATGATATGCTGGACATTTAAACCCAGGGCGACCAAACTGGCTTGGGCGACGCGCAATTGTAATTACATTCATTGACACCAATTCTGCATCACTCAAAATTGAAATATCAGATGCTGATGTAGAAAGAGCTCGAAAAGCAACGTCGCTGCGTCCAGTCATTTCATTAACATAAGAATTTATTATGGCACTTAATTTTTGAACGGAGTTAATCTGATCAATATCTTTGGTTGTTTTATTTTTTTTATCGAAACTGGCAGCATGGACTCCAAAACTTCCTTCTACCGTTCTTTCCTGCCCAGCCAAAAACGCAAGCGCACATGCAGACATACATGATTGATTATATTTAATATTTGTATGCACTCCAAGCTGGCGTATAGCATAGCCAAGCCGCAAGCCACCAATTAAATTCCCTCCTAATGAATCAAAACTTATAGTGACTAAATCCCTAACAATATTATGCTTTTGCTTATATTCAAGGTTAATTATCTTCACAATTTTTTCTGCATCATCTTTCTCAACTTCACCAGTAGCAAATATTTCTCCTGATAAATGATTTTCGTAAAAATCCAAGGCAGAGACTGGTGCAGCAAACCCAAGAACAAAAAACAGAAATGCTTTACGAACGAAAAACATATCAATAGAAACCAAATAAATTTACACAAAATACAACGAATAGCATTTTCAAAAATAAAATTTTTTAATAATTTCATCAATAAAAATTTGGAATTTCCCGCATGTGCGTTTAGTAGCAGCTGTTCAGCCAAGTAGAGGTCTTCCAGATCGTCCAGGTGGTCATGAGTGACCCTGATCATGTAGAAAGTCTTGCTGCGCCCAGTCGCGTCGGCCAGGTGTTGCAGGCAGGTGGAAATTTCATCAGGCAGGCGCAGAGATACGGCACTCACACGGGAACGCTCTTAGGCCAACGGAGGCACAAGTATCTCACTGCTTGTTGGTTGGACAAGGGAACGTTGTGCAGCCTGTGTCCGGTAGTGGGGGCTTTCCGCTAAAATCCGCCGCACCGGGATTGGCGTCTCGTAAGCAAAACGGCGCAACACCGCCACCGCCCATGTGGGGCACGGCACAGCACTACACATTTCCCCATGCGTTGCGCGCATGGCCCCGCTTTCTGGGTCGGGCCGTGTGGGGGAGCCGCAAGGCTCACCGGTTCCGTTTTGCCGGCACGCCAACCCCGCACGTGCCCGCCCACCACCGATTGGCGTCGGTGTGGGGCAGGAGGACTACAACCAGTTCAAAACGGAGCCTCATCATGGCTGACACCCGCACGCCCGTGGCCGCGCCACGGCAGCAATTCATCAATATCGACCTGGTGCGCCGCATCTTGCATTGCAACGGCCTGAACGGCACCAGCCGCTCGGTGCTGCTCACCGTGGGCATGCACGCCAGCAAGGATCGGCGCCAGTGCTTCTGCAGCGTCGGCACGCTGGCGCGCGAAAGCGGCTGGTCGCGCCGCACCGTCACCGAACACCTCACGCGCCTGCAGCAACTGGGCTATTTGAGCCTGGTTGGCGTCCACCACAGCGGCACCTGCATCTACCAGGTGCGACTGGAGCAACTGCCCACCGACGGCGCACCGCACGACGCCGCGTACGGCTCAGGCCCGGTACCAGCCCCCCACGCAGATGGCGCACACCCCCCAGGCGCCAGCTGCGCGCCCCCCGCGCAGGAGCCGCTTGGCCCCCACGCAGATGGCGCGTACCAAGAAGGGTGGGAACAAGGGTTTGAATCAGAAGGGAAGGAAGAAGGCGTGCGCGAGGCACTGCCAGCAGCCAGCCCGGCCATGGCTGCACCTGCGGCAACCGCCCTCCCCCCTTCCCCTTTGGCTGTCCAGCAAGATGCGGATGCACCGCCACCACTTCAATCGGCGGCGCCAGCACCAGTCACCACGCCAGCGCAGGCAGCAACACCCACGGCGGCACCCACCACCAGCACCACCACCGAGATCGACGCCGACACCGTCGGCCAGCTCAACGCGCAGCGCCAGCGCAACGGCAAGGACCCGCTCACGCGGCGCGACATCGTGCAGCTGCAGGCCGAGGCCGCCACGGCGGGCCTGTCGCCCATGCAGGCCGCGCAATGGGTGCTGGCCAAGCCCCAGCGCAACTTCTTCAAGGCCGAGTTCTACACGCCCCCGGCAACGGCAACGCCTGAACCACCCAGCGCCTATGCGCTGGCCGCAGCGCGGGTGATTGTGCGTCTGCAGCCACCGCCCGCCGTGCTCACGCCCGAGGAACAAGCCGCACAGGCCCAGGCTGCGCAGGAGCACCGCGCGCAGCTGCGCCAGTACGCGGCCAGCTTCAACGCCAACCGCCACGACCGCTGCGGTGCAATGTCGTCATCCACCCACCAAGGGCGCGACACGCGCTGGGCGCAGCGCGCGGTGGAACTGTTCGTGGCCGGGGAGCCGGTGAGCCACCGCCGCCTGCACATGGCGTGCGAGGTGCTGGGCATCGATCCGCGCCACTTGCGCCCGCCCAAATGATCGAAGATGGCCACCCTGCACGCTGGGTAAACCCAGAAATCAGGCGAACACAACCTGCGTATGCCCTTGCGCGTGGCTGCGGGGTGCCTTGCGCACCACAATCTCCACATCACGCCCCAAGCGGTTGAGGCATTCGATCATCTTGGCTTCGCTGACACCACGGAACTGACCACGCAGCAGGCCTGACAACTTCGGCTGCGGCATGCCGAGGATCTCCGCCGCCTGTTGTTGCGTCAGATGACGGTGCCGGATGATGTCGCCAATCTTGCTGGCCAGTTGCGCCTTGACGCGCATCGCCTCGGCGTCGGCCAGTTGCAAGTCTGCATACACGTTGCCGCTGCTATTTTCGATCTCGATCATTTTTGAACTCCTAGCCCGGATATTTCACCGCAGTCCACCCCGTTGCCTCTTTTATCACTTTGATG
>NZ_NWBQ01000040.1:0-2500 GCF_002837135.1 Macromonas bipunctata
ATAACAGCCTGACGATGACCTACTTTCACACAGGAATCTGCACTATCATCGGCGCGAAGTCGTTTCACGGTCCTGTTCGGGATGGGAAGGGGTGGGACCGACTTGCTATGGTCGTCAGGCATAACGGGTTGCTGTCCTGGGCTTGGGCTCAGGGCAGCGTATTCATAGAGTCTGCATCAGCGTGTATTTGATTGCGTGGTATCGGGTTGGATACGGTGTAAAGCACATTCCGTTGAATTGATGTGTTTACCAAAGTTATAGGGTCAAGCCGCACGGGCAATTAGTACTGGTTAGCTTAACGCATTGCTGCGCTTCCACACCCAGCCTATCAACGTTGTGGTCTTCAACGACCCTTCAGGGGGCTCAAGGCCCCGGCAGATCTCATCTTGGAACGAGTTTCCCGCTTAGATGCTTTCAGCGGTTATCTCTTCCGCACATAGCTACCCGGCGATGCCACTGGCGTGACAACCGGTACACCAGAGGTGCGTCCACTCCGGTCCTCTCGTACTAGGAGCAGGCTTCCTCAAATCTGCAGCGCCCACGGAAGATAGGGACCAAACTGTCTCACGACGTTTTAAACCCAGCTCACGTACCTCTTTAAATGGCGAACAGCCATACCCTTGGGACCGGCTACAGCCCCAGGATGAGATGAGCCGACATCGAGGTGCCAAACACCGCCGTCGATATGAACTCTTGGGCGGTATCAGCCTGTTATCCCCAGAGTACCTTTTATCCGTTGAGCGATGGCCCTTCCATACAGAACCACCGGATCACTATGTCCTGCTTTCGCATCTGCTCGACTTGTCAGTCTCGCAGTTAAGCACGCTTATGCCATTGCACTATGAGCACGATGTCCGACCGTGCCTAGCGTACCTTCGAACTCCTCCGTTACACTTTGGGAGGAGACCGCCCCAGTCAAACTGCCTACCATGCACTGTCCCCGATCCCGGTAAGGGACCTAGGTTAGAACCTCAAACGCACCAGGGTGGTATTTCAACGTTGGCTCCAGGCGAACTAGCATCCGCCCTTCAAAGCCTCCCACCTATCCTACACAGATCCGTTCAAAGTCCAATACAAAGCTACAGTAAAGGTTCATGGGGTCTTTCCGTCTTTCCGCGGGGAGATTGCATCATCACAAACATTTCAACTTCGCTGAGTCTCGGGAGGAGACAGTGTGGCCATCGTTACGCCATTCGTGCAGGTCGGAACTTACCCGACAAGGAATTTCGCTACCTTAGGACCGTTATAGTTACGGCCGCCGTTTACCGGGACTTCGATCAAGAGCTTGCACCCCATCAATTAATCTTCCGGCACCGGGCAGGCGTCACACCCTATACGTCCACTTTCGTGTTTGCAGAGTGCTGTGTTTTTAGTAAACAGTCGCAGCCACCTATTTTTTGCAACCCTTTCGCGCTTCGTTGTTCACTACACGCTACCGGGGCACACCTTCTTCCGAAGTTACGGTGTCAATTTGCCGAGTTCCTTCTCCCGAGTTCTCTCAAGCGCCTGAGAATACTCATCTCGCGCACCAGTGTCGGTTTGCGGTACGGTCGATTACAAGCTGAAGCTTAGTGGCTTTTCCTGGGACCCCGTTTGGTTACTTCGCGAGCAAGCTCGCTCGATCGACAGCCTCGGTACATGACACGCGGATTTGCCTACGTGTCGCCTACTTCTGTCTAAACCGGCACTTCCAACCGCCGGATAACCTATTAAGATCCGTCCCCACATCGCACTTGTAACCGGTGCAGGAATATTGACCTGCTTCCCATCAGCTACGCATCTCTGCCTCGCCTTAGGGGCCGACTTACCCTACGCCGATGAACGTTGCGTAGGAAACCTTGCGCTTACGGCGAGCGGGCTTTTCACCCGCTTTAACGCTACTCATGTCAGCATTCGCACTTCTGATACCTCCAGCAGCCTTTACAAGCCACCTTCACAGGCTTACAGAACGCTCTCCTACCACGCACAGCAAGCTGTGCATCCGCAGCTTCGGTAACTGGCTTGAGCCCCGTTACATCTTCCGCGCAGGACGACTCGATCAGTGAGCTATTACGCTTTCTTTAAATGATGGCTGCTTCTAAGCCAACATCCTGACTGTCTTAGCCTTCCCACTTCGTTTCCCACTTAGCCAATTTTAGGGACCTTAGCTGGCGGTCTGGGTTGTTTCCCTCTTGAGTCCGGACGTTAGCACCCGGTGCTCTGTCTCCCAAGCTGTACTCGTCGGTATTCGGAGTTTGCCTTGGTTTGGTAAGTCGCCATGACCCCCTAGCCAAAACAGTGCTCTACCCCCGACGGTAATACTTGAGGCACTACCTAAATAGTTTTCGGAGAGAACCAGCTATTTCCAAGTTTGTTTAGCCTTTCACCCCTATCCACAGCTCATCCCCTGGTTTTGCAACACCAGTGGGTTCGGACCTCCAGTACCTGTTACGGCACCTTCATCCTGGCCATGGATAGATCACTTGGTTTCGGGTCTACACCCAGCGACTAATTCGCCCTG
>NZ_NWBQ01000040.1:7500-14464 GCF_002837135.1 Macromonas bipunctata
GAACAACGCCAGATTGATACTGAACTGGACGGCGGGCAGTTGTTTGGCACCGATCCGGCGCGGGCCACGGCCTTGGCCGCACGCCACAGCGCGATTGAGGACGAGCTGATGGCGGCGCTGGAGCGCCTGGAGGCGTTGAGCCAGCCTGGCTGATTCTTTGGCGCATGTGTTCCTCGCCATGCCATTGGTGGCGAGGATCAAAGGGCAGCGGGCTGGGGCTGCACTGCGTCGGTGAGGGTGGAGAGTGGCAGGGCTGAGAGTTCTTGCAGCAGCTGGGCCAGGGACAGTCCTGCGGCTGCGAGCAGGGCCTGGCCGGTGGCGGCATCGGCCAGGGTGGCGTTGCCCACGGCGCCGTGGGGGTTGTAGTCCTGCATCTGCCAGGCGAGTTTGGCGCTGCGGCCATTGCCGAGGATGGGGTAGCGCGCTGCGCGGTCGGCGGAGGTGGAGTGGAAGTGCTGGGCGTGCTCCATGTGGACGAGATCGGGGCGCAGGGCGAGCATCAGGGCGGTTTCGATCTGGCCAGCGTGGATGCCGAAGCGGTGTTCATCGGCGGAAAAGCGGGCGTTGAGGTCGTGGCCGTGTTCGTCGAGCAGTGGCAGGTTGAACCAGCTGGCGTGGTAGACGAGCAGGCCAAGGCGGGGGCGGATGTCGCGTGCCACCACGTCCATCAGGCCGCTGTGGCCGCCGTGGCTGTTGAAGATGAGGAGTTTTCGCACGCCGCTGCGGGCCACAGATGCGGCGATGTCGAACCAGAGGTGGAGAATGGTTTCGGGGCGCAGTGTGAGGGTGCCGGGAAAGCGTTGGTGTTCGGGGCTGAGGCCGATGGCCTGGGTGGGCAAGGCGTAAACAGGGGTATCGGGTGGCAGGTGTGGTGCGGCGGCTTGCAGAATGCCTTCCAGAAGATCGGTATCGACAGACAGGGGCAGGTGCGGGCCGTGCTGTTCGGTGGCGGCCACGGGCAGGATGGCGACGGTGCGCGCGGGGTCGAGCGTGGCGAAGGCGGTGGTGCAGAGGTCGGCCCAGCGGGGCATGGAGGCGGGCGGGAGAGCGGGCGCTGCGGCGGGGGTGGGGAGTGGGTGGGCCATGCCACGGATGGTAGCGGGGTGGCGCTGGAACTTTGCGGGTGACGGGTGCTCGGACGGAGCGGTTTGTGCAACAAGGCGGGAGCGGCAGGATGCGGTTTTGGAGATGGGTGCTGGGCTGGCTGGCGCTGGTGTGGCTGGGGCCGGTGCTGGCGCAGGGCTGGCTGTCGGCGGCGGGCGCGGCGGTGTTGCACACGGAGCAGGTGCGCGCCGAGTTGCTGTTGCACGCCCCCGACGGGGTGGCCCCGGGGCGCACGGTGTGGCTGGGGCTGCAACTGGAACACGCGCCGGACTGGCACACGTATTGGAAGAATCCGGGCGATTCGGGACTGGCCACGGAGTTGCAGTGGCAGCTGCCGCCGGGGCTGGAAGCGGGGCCGGTGGCGTGGCCGACGCCGAGCAAGTTTCCTTTGGGCGAGCTGGCGAATTACGGCTATGGCGGCACGGTGCTGTTGCCGGTACCGGTGACGGTGGCACCGGCATTTGACGCCAGCCGCGCCGCCACGCTGGCGGTGCAGGCAAGCTGGCTGGCGTGTCGGCAGGAGTGCCTGCCGCAGCAAGGGCGGCTGGAGCTGCGGCTGGATCGGCCTAAGCAGGCCGTGACGTTGCACAGTGCAGCTTTTGAGGCGGCGCGGGCAGCGGTGCCACAGGAGGTGGCCACGGGAGGCTCGCAACTGGCGGTGGCGCAGGGCAGGTTGCAGGTGCGGCTGGAGGGCTTGCCGACGGCGTGGCAAGGGCAGCGGCTGGAGTTGTTTCCGGAATTGAATGGGCTGATTGCGCCGGGCGCGCCCTGGACGCAGCGTTGGGCCGCTGGGGTGTGGGAGGCGGAGGTGCCGCTGTCGGAGCACCGCAGTGAGAGCCCGGGCATGGTGCCGCTGGTGGTGGCGCGTGCGGCGGACGGCGGCGGACACGCCCAGGCCGAAGCCGGGGTGCGGATGGTGGTGCCGGTGCCAGGTGGCTGGCCTGCGGTGGCGCCGGTCACGGCAGAGCTGCCCGCTGCGCTGAGTGCGGCGCTGGAGCAGAACGCGACGCAGGCCGCCGCGCCCACCGGCACATCGGACAACAACGGTACGGGCGACGTGTGGCGCTGGACGCTGGCACTGCTGGGGGCGCTGCTGGGTGGCATGGCGCTGAACTTGATGCCGTGCGTGTTTCCGATTCTGGCAATCAAGGTGCTGGCGTTTGCGCGCCAGGGTGAGGATCACCGCATGCACCGGCTGGCGGGGCTGGCGTACAGCGCGGGAGTGGTGCTGTCGTTTGTGCTGCTGGGTGGGGTGTTGCTGGGCTTGCGCGCGGCGGGGGAACAGCTGGGCTGGGGTTTTCAGTTGCAGCAGCCGGCGGTGGTGGCGGCGCTGGCGGTGCTGTTTGCGGTGATTGGCTTGAATCTGGCCGGGGTGTTTGATTTTGGTCGCCTGTTGCCCAGCGCAGTGGCGGGGTTGCAGTTGCGCCACCCGGTGGCGGACGCATGGTTGACCGGGGTGCTGGCGGTGGCGGTGGCGTCGCCATGTACGGCACCGTTCATGGGCGCGTCGCTGGGGTTGGCGATTGCGTTGCCCACTGGGCAGGCGCTGGCGGTGTTTGCGGCGGTGGGGCTGGGCATGGCGCTGCCGTATCTGGTGGCGAGTTGGGTGCCTGCGGTGGCACGCCTGTTGCCACGCCCGGGGCCGTGGATGGAGACGTTCAAGCAGTTGATGGCGTTTCCGATGTTTGCCACGGTGGTGTGGCTGCTGTGGGTGCTGGGGCAACAGACGGGCATTGACGGTGCCGCTGCGCTGCTGATGTGGCTGGTGGTGTTGGCGCTGTGGCTGTGGGCGCTGGGCCATGAACACGGGGCGACGCGCTGGGTGCTGTCGGGCCTGGCGGTGGCAGGGCTGGTGTGGCTGGGCACGGTGCTGGGGCCGCTGGTGACGCAACTGGCACCGCACCCCACGGCGCTGGCCACAGAGGACGTAGCGGCCAACAGCGCCAGGACAGGCGGGTGGCGCGAGTGGCATCCGCAACGGCAGGCGGCACTGTTGGGCGAGGGACGTGCGGTGTTCGTGGACTTTACCGCCGCGTGGTGCGTGACCTGCCAGTACAACAAGCGCCATGCGCTGGCCGATCCGGCGGTGTTGCAAGCGGCCCAAGCGGGCAACGTGGCTTTGCTGCGGGCGGACTGGACGCGGCGTGACCCGGCGGTGACGCAGGCGTTGCAGCAATTGGGGCGCAACGGGGTGCCGGTGTACGCACTGTTCCGGCCTGGGCAAGCGCCGGTGGTGTTGTCGGAGATCTTGAGCGTGGACGAGGTGTTGCGGGTGCTGGCGCCACGCTGATACGTGGATGGCCGGGGCCAGGCGGGGATGGAGGCCACACCAGACGGGATAATCAAGGGGTTTTGCACCCCTCAATAGACCGACGGACCGCCCCCATGAGCTTTGCCCCTTTACAAAACGACACTTTCTTGCGCGCCTGCCTGCGTCAGGCCACCGATTACACCCCAGTGTGGTTGATGCGTCAGGCGGGGCGCTACCTGCCCGAGTACCGCGCCACGCGGGCGCAGGCGGGCAGCTTCATGGGGCTGGCCACGAATGTGGACTACGCCACCGAGGTGACGTTGCAGCCGCTGGAGCGTTACGCGCTGGATGCGGCCATCTTGTTCAGCGACATTTTGACGGTGCCCGACGCGATGGGGCTGGGCCTGAGTTTTGCGCTGGGCGAAGGCCCCAAGTTTGAGCGCACGGTGCGCACCGAAGCCGACGTGGCCGCGCTGGCCGTGCCGGACATGGACAAGCTGCGCTATGTGTTTGACGCGGTGACGTCGATCCGCAAGGCACTCAACGGGCGCGTGCCGTTGATTGGTTTTTCGGGCAGCCCGTGGACACTGGCGTGCTACATGGTGGAGGGTGGTGGCAGTTCGGACTACCGTCAGGTCAAGACCCTGATGTACCAGCGCCCCGATTTGATGCACCGCGTGCTGGAGGTTAATGCCGATGCGGTGGCGCTGTACCTGCGCACCCAGATTGAGGCCGGGGCACAGGCGGTGATGGTGTTTGACAGCTGGGGCGGCGTGTTGGCCGATGGCAACTTCCAGCAGTTCAGTCTGGCGTACACGCAGCGCGTGCTGAGCCAGTTGCCGCGGGAACACAACGGGCAGGTGATTCCACGCATCGTGTTCACCAAGGGCGGCGGACTGTGGCTGGACGACATGGCTAGGCTGGACTGCCATGTGCTGGGGCTGGACTGGACGGTGAATTTGGCCAAGGCGCGGGCACAGGTGGGTGGCAACGTGGGCGGTACCGGCAAGGCTTTGCAGGGCAATTTGGACCCGAACGTGCTGTTTGCCCAACCGGAACAGGTGGCCGCCGAAGCGCGCCGGGTGTTGGACAGTTTTGGCGCGCCGCACACCGACCGCAGCACGACCGGCCCGACCCACATCTTCAACCTCGGGCATGGCATCAACCAGCACACGCCGCTGGACAGCGTGCAGGTGCTGGTGGACACGGTACACAGCCACTCGCGCCAGCTGCGTCAGGCGGCCAGCGCCAGCATTGCGGCCTGATTCTTTGCCACGCGGCAGTTGCAGATGAACTTTGCGGTGGAAGTGGTGGTGACCACGCCCAGCCACGCCGGGCTGGGAGCGACGCTGAGTTACCACAGCGCGGTGGCACTGGTTCCCGGTAGCGTGGTGCGTGTGCCACTGGGTCGGCGTGAAGTGCCCGGGGTGGTGTGGGGATGTGTGCCTGCTGTGGCAGAAGAAGAGGCGAGTTCTGCATCCAAGGAGGACAGGCCTGATCCTGCTAGCACCAGTCGGGCCACCAAGGCGGTGCTGGGCACGCTGGACAACTTGCCCCCACTGAACGACCGCTGGCGCCAGCTGGTGGCGTTCACCGCACGCTATTACCAGCGCTCGCTGGGCGAGGTGGCACTGGCCGCCCTGCCGCCACAGCTGCGTGAACTGGATGCGGCGCAGCTGCAGCGCAAGCTCAAGAAGCTGGAGCGTGAAGCGGCCACGCAGCGCGACCACGCCCCAACACCGCAGCCACCCCCTGAGCTGACCACCGAACAGGCCGCCGCCTTGGCCGCGCTGGAGCACACACAACGTCCTGTGTTGCTGTTCGGGGCCACCGGCAGCGGCAAGACCGAGGTCTACCTGCGTGCGGTGCAGCACGCGCTGGATGCCGACCCGCAAGCCCAGGCGCTGGTAATGGTGCCTGAAATCAACCTGACACCCCAGCTGGAGGCGCGCTTCAACGCGCGTTTTGGGGCGCTGGGGGTGGTGTCGCTGCACAGCGGGCTGACACCGGCGCAACGCCTCAACCATTGGCTGCTGGCGCACCTGGGGCGGGCGCGCATTGTGCTGGGCACCCGCATGGCGGTGTTTGCCAGCCTGCCGCACTTGCGCCTGATTGTGGTGGACGAGGAACACGACCCGAGCTACAAGAGCCAGGAAGGGGCGCGTTATTCGGCGCGCGATTTGGCGGTGTACCGGGGCAAGCTGGAATCGGACCAAACCGGGCAACATTGCCGGGTGGTGCTGGGCTCGGCCACACCGTCGCTGGAAAGCTGGCACGCCGCCGAACAGGGGCGCTACCTGCGCTTGAACATGCCCGAACGCATGGGCGGTGGTGCCCTGCCCCGCTTGCGGCTGGTGGACATGAACCAGCAGCCCAAAAAGACCGTGCTGGCCCCGCAGCTGGTGAATGCCATGCGCCAGCGCATCGCCCGGGGCGAACAGGTGATGGTGTTGCTCAACCGGCGTGGCTACGCGCCCGTGCTGACCTGCCACGACTGCGGCTGGAAAAGCGATTGCCCGCATTGCAGCGCGCACGCGGTGTTCCACAAGATCGACCGCACGCTGCGCTGCCACCATTGTGGCCACACGGTGCGGGTACCCGCGGCGTGCCCGGACTGCGGCAACCTCGACATTGCGGGCCTGGGCCGGGGCACGGAACAGATGGAGGAACACCTGGCCGAACTGCTGGCCGACGTGCAACGCCCCGACGGCGGCCCGGTGCGCGTGCTGCGGGTGGATGCCGACAGCACCCGGCACAAGGGCATCCTGGAACAGCATCTGGACGACATGCACGCCGGCGACGTGGACGTGCTGGTGGGCACGCAAATGATTGCCAAGGGGCACGACTTTCGGCGCATCACCCTGGTGGCGTGCCTCAACGCCGACAGCGGCCTGTTTGCCAGCGACTACCGCGCACCCGAGCGTCTGTTTGCGCTGCTGATGCAAGCGGCGGGCCGGGCTGGGCGCGATGCCGCCTTTGTGAGCGCACAGGGCAGCCAGGTGGAACTGTGGGTGCCGACGTGGCACCCGGATCACCCGCTGTTTGCCGCCCTGGTCCGGCACGATTACCCGGCCTTTGCCGCCCAGCAACTGGAGGAGCGCGCCACCGCGCAGATGCCCCCGTTTGGCTACCAGGCGCTGGTGCGCGCTGAAGCGCATGAGCAAAACCTGGCGCAGGCCTTTTTGACCGAAGCGGCCAGCGCCAGCACCGGCCTGCCCGGACGTGATGCGTTGATGCTGTACCCGGCAGTGCCCACCACCATCCAGCGCGTGGCCAACGTGGAGCGGGCGCAGATGCTGGTGGAAGGCACTTCCCGGCCCGATTTACTGCGCTTCTTGCACCACTGGCAGGCGGTGTTGCACGGGTTGCGCCGCGAACCCGCCTTCAAGCGCCTGCTGCGCTGGGCCATTGACGTGGATCCACTGTCGATTTGAAATCGCCACCTGGAATCGCCCGCTCCACACCCCGCTTTTTTGGCACGCACCCAACACCGACCATGCCCACGCCACACCACACCAGCACACCGGACAACGCACCGCAGTCGCCCGCCCCAGCGGCAGCACCACAGGCTACGCGGTCGGTGGCGGCAGTAAGTTGACCATCAAAAGT
>NZ_NWBQ01000041.1 GCF_002837135.1 Macromonas bipunctata
GTGCCATGCTTGAGCTCCAGGTACTCGCCCAGCCACGCCTGGTGATCTTCGGCCCAGTCAGCGATCTCCACCCAGTTGTTGCAGCCGCACAGCACGGCACCCAGCGCCATAAAGATCATCTCGCGCAGGTCGTGGCGCTGCGCCGGCCCCGTGCGCGGGTCGGGCAACTCCGCGAAGGCTTCCCACAAGTCCATCTTTGGCTCCTTTTGACGGTTGGTACTCAAGGAGCCATTCTTTCATCTCACGCCAGCAGCGGGGGGAAAATTCAAATGCGATTGCCCTGTGACACGGCACTGGCACGGACGGGGTGGCGCCCCGCATCGGTCTGGGCAGGCGTTAGCGCGGCAGGTCGCTGGCGCCCATCAGGAACTCGTCCACCGCGCGCGCGGCCTGGCGGCCTTCGCGGATGGCCCACACCACCAGGGACTGGCCCCGGCGCATGTCGCCTGCGGCAAACACCTTGGGCACGCTGGTGGCGTAGCCGCCCACCAGCTCGGTGCTGGCCTTGGCGTTGCCACGGGCGTCCTTCTCGACGCCAAAGCCGTCCAGAATGGTGGCCAGCGGGTTGGTAAAGCCCATCGCCAGCAGCACCAGGTCGGCCTGGTATTCCTTCTCGGTGCCCGGGATTTCGACCAACTTGCCGTCCTTGAACTCCACGTTCACGGTCTTGAGGCCGGTGACCTTGCCGTTCTTGCCGATGAATGCCTTGGTCGAGATGGCGAACTCGCGCTTGAGCAGGCCGGCCTCGGCGCTCTCTTCGTGGCTGGAGCTGGTGCGCAGCTTGAGCGGCCAGTACGGCCACACCAGCGGCTTGTCTTCCTGCTCGGGCGGCTGCGGCATCACTTCAAACTGCGTGACGCTGGCCGCACCGTGGCGGGTGCTGGTGCCCACGCAATCGGAGCCGGTGTCGCCACCGCCGATGACGATGACGTGCTTGCCCTCAGCGCGCAACTGGCCCTTGAGCTTGTCGCCCGCGTTGACCTTGTTCTGTTGCGGCAGGAACTCCATCGCAAAGTGGATGCCCGCCAGCTCGCGGCCCGGCACCGGCAGGTCGCGCGACTGCTCGGAGCCGCCGGTCAGCAGCACGGCGTCAAAGTCCTGCTTGAGCTGCTCGGGGCTGATGCTGTCCTTGGCCCAGTTGGTGACCTTGGCCTCGGCAGGCAAGGTGCCCACCAGCACGCCGGTCTTGAACACCACGCCTTCGGCCTCGAGCTGCTTGGCGCGGCGGTCGATGTGCGACTTCTCCATCTTGAAGTCGGGGATGCCGTAGCGCAGCAGGCCGCCAATGCGGTCGTTCTTCTCGTACACGGTCACGTCGTGGCCAGCGCGGGCCAGCTGCTGGGCCGCCGCCAGGCCGGCCGGGCCAGCGCCCACGATGGCGACTTTCTTGCCGGTCTTGACCTTGGCCGGTTGCGGCTGCACCCAGCCGTTTTCCCACGCCTTGTCGATGATGGCGTGTTCGATGGACTTGATGCCCACCGCGTCGCCATTCACGTTCACCACGCACGCCGCCTCGCACGGTGCCGGGCAGATGCGGCCCGTGAACTCGGGGAAGTTGTTGGTGCTGTGCAGCACGGTGATGGCATTGTGCCAATCGCTGTGGTACACCAGATCGTTGAAGTCCGGAATGATGTTGTTGACCGGGCAGCCGTTGTTGCAGAACGGCGTGCCGCAGTCCATGCAGCGCGCGGCCTGCACCTTGGCCTGGTCGTCGCTCAGGCCGATCACGAACTCTTTGTAGTGCTTGAGACGCTCGCCCACGGGCTTGTAACCCTCTTCCAGGCGCTCATACTCCATGAAACCAGTGACTTTTCCCATGTTGATTCCTTTGCGGGGCGGCGCACCGCACTGGGGCCGCCCCGTTGTTTGAGTTGGTGGATTGAGCAGGCTTACTTGGCGGCAGCGGCTTTCTTGCCGTTGATCTCACCCAGCGCGCGCTTGTATTCGTTCGGGAACACCTTGACGAACTTGGCGCGCGACTCGGCCCAGTGGTCCAGCAAATCGCGGGCGCGCTTGGAACCGGTCCACTTCAGGTGGTCTTCCAGCAGCTTCTTGAGTTGCTCCTCGTCGGTCTGGCCACGGTGCCAGATGGCCGGGTCGATGCTGGCTTGCTGCTCGGCAGCGGGCAGCACCTTGTCCAGGCTCACCATGGCGGTGTTGCAGCGGCTGGCAAACTGGCCGTCCTCGTCGTACACGTAGGCCACACCACCGCTCATGCCAGCGGCAAAGTTGCGCCCCGTCTTGCCCAACACTGCCACGGTACCGCCGGTCATGTATTCGCAGCCGTGGTCGCCCACGCCTTCGACCACCGCCGTGGCACCCGACAGACGCACGGCAAAACGCTCGCCGCCCACGCCGCTGAAGAAGGCCTCACCCGTGGTGGCACCGTACATCACGGTGTTGCCCACAATGATGTTGCCGGTGGCCACGCCACGGAAGTCCAGACTCGGACGCACCACAATGCGGCCACCCGACAAGCCCTTGCCGGTGTAGTCGTTGGCCTCGCCAATCAGGTACAGCGTCACACCTTGGCACAGGAACGCACCGAAGGACTGACCGCCCGTGCCTTCCAGCTGGATGCGGATGGTGTCGTCCGGCAGACCCTCGGGGTGTACCTTGGTGATGGCACCCGAGAGCATCGCCCCGACGGAACGGTTGACGTTGCGTGCCACTTCCATGAACTGCACGCGTTCACCCTTGTCGATGGCAGCGCGGGACTTCTCGATCAGCTTGACATCAAGAGCCTTTTCCAGACCGTGGTCTTGCTCGGCCACGTGCAGGCGCGGCACATCAGCAGGCACTTGCGGCTGGGCAAACAAGCGGCTGAAGTCCAAGCCCTGCGCTTTCCAATGCTCAATACCCTTGCGCATGTCCAGCAGGTCGGAACGGCCCACCAGATCGTCGAACTTGCGGATACCCAACTGGGCCATGATCTGGCGTACTTCTTCGGCAATGAAGAAGAAGTAGTTCACCACATGCTCAGGCTTGCCGCTGAATTTTTTGCGCAGCTCGGGGTCTTGCGTGGCCACGCCCACCGGGCAGGTGTTGAGGTGGCACTTGCGCATCATGATGCAGCCTTCCACCACCAGCGGTGCGGTGGCAAAGCCGAATTCATCCGCGCCCAACAACGCACCAATCACCACATCGCGGCCCGTCTTCATCTGGCCATCCGCCTGCACGCGCACACGGCCACGCAAGCGGTTGAGCACCAGCGTTTGCTGGGTTTCGGCCAGACCAATTTCCCACGGACCGCCCGCGTGCTTGATGGACGACCACGGCGAAGCGCCCGTGCCACCGTCGTGGCCGGCGATCACGATGTGGTCGGCCTTGCACTTGGCCACACCGGCGGCAATCGTGCCCACACCCACTTCCGACACCAGCTTGACCGAGATGCTGGCAGCAGTAGCCACGTTCTTCAGATCGTGGATCAGCTGGGCCAAATCCTCGATCGAGTAAATGTCGTGGTGCGGCGGCGGCGAAATCAGGCCCACGCCCGGCACCGAGTAGCGCAACTTGCCGATGTACTCGGACACCTTGCCACCCGGCAGCTGGCCACCCTCGCCCGGTTTGGCGCCCTGGGCCATCTTGATCTGCACTTGGTCGGCAGAGGCCAGGTACTCGGCGGTAACACCAAAGCGGCCCGAAGCCACCTGTTTGATGCGCGAACGCAGGCTGTCGCCGGCCAGCAGCGGAATGTCGGCCTCGACCTGCTCGCGACCAATCACCGAGGCCAGGGTGGCGCCCTGCTGGATCGGGATGCCCTTGAGCTCGTTGCGGTAACGCGCCGGGTCTTCGCCGCCTTCGCCGGTGTTGCTCTTGCCGCCAATGCGGTTCATGGCCACGGCCAACGTGGCATGCGCTTCGGTGGAGATCGAACCCAGCGACATGGCGCCGGTGGCAAAACGCTTGACGATGTCCTTGGCCGATTCCACCTCTTCCAAAGCGATGGCCTTGGCCGGATCGACCTTGAACTCGAACAGGCCACGCAGCGTGAGCTGGCGCTTGGTCTGGTCGTTGATGATCTGGGCGTATTCCTTGTAGGTGTTGAAATTGTTGGCGCGGGTCGAATGTTGCAGCTTGGCAATCGCGTCCGGGGTCCACATGTGCTCTTCACCACGGGCACGCCAAGCGTATTCACCGCCAGCGTCCAGCATGGTGGCCAGCACCGGGTCGTCACCGAAGGCGGCCTTGTGGGTGCGGATGGCTTCTTCGGCAATGTCGAACACGCCGATACCTTCGACACGGGTCGGGGTGCCGGTGAAGTACTTGGCCACGGTTTCGCTGTTGAGGCCAATGGCTTCGAACAACTGCGCGCCGCAGTACGACATGTAGGTGCTCACGCCCATCTTGGACATGATCTTGGACAGGCCCTTGCCAATGGCCTTGACGTAGTTGTAGATGGCTTTTTCGGCCGTCAGGTTGGCGCCCAAATCGTGGTGGATGGCTTGCAGCGTCTCCATCGCCAGGTAGGGGTGGACCGCCTCGGCACCGTAACCGGCCAGCACGGCGAAGTGGTGGACTTCGCGCGCAGAACCCGTTTCCACCACCAAACCAGCGGTGGTGCGCAAGCCTTCACGCACCAAATGCTGGTGGATGGCCGACAACGCCAGCACCGCCGGAATCGCCACTTGGGTGGCGCTCACGTTGCGGTCGCTGATGATGAGGATGTTCTTGCCACCCTTGATCGCGTCCACCGCCTCAGCGCACAGCGAGGCCAGCTTGGCTTCCACGCCTTCTTTGCCCCAGCTCACGGGGTAAGTGATATCGAGCGTGGCGCTCTTGAACTTGCCTTGCGTGGTGGCTTCGATGTTGCGCAACTTGGCCATGTCGGCAAAGTCGAGCACCGGTTGGCTGACTTCCAGACGCAGCGGCGGGTTGACCTGGTTGATGTCCAGCAGGTTGGGCTTGGGGCCGATGAAGGACACCAACGACATCACGATTGCTTCGCGGATCGGATCGATGGGCGGGTTGGTCACCTGCGCGAACAACTGCTTGAAGTAGTTGTACAGCGGCTTGTTCTTGCTCGACAGCACGGCCAACGGGCTGTCGTTGCCCATCGAGCCAATGGCTTCTTCGCCATTCTGGGCCATCGGAGCCATCAGGAACTTGATGTCTTCCTGCGTCATGCCAAAGGCTTGCTGGCGATCCAGCAACGACGGCGACACCCGATCCACCGCACCAGCGGCGGACTCTTCCACCATCGGTTGCGCGTCGGCTTCACCGGGCACGGGCTGCACCACGTCGTCCAAACGGATGCGCAGGTTCTCAATCCACTGCTTGTAGGGCTTGCTGTTGGCGAGGTTGGCTTTGAGCTCCTCGTCGTCGATCATGCGGCCCTGTTCCAGGTCGATCAGGAACATCTTGCCCGGTTGCAAGCGCCATTTGCGCACGATCTTGCTGTCGGGCACCGGCAGCACGCCAGCTTCAGAACCCATGATGACGAAATCGTCGTCGGTGATGCAGTAACGCGCCGGACGCAGGCCGTTGCGGTCCAGCGTGGCACCGATCTGGCGGCCATCGGTGAACACCACGGAAGCCGGGCCGTCCCACGGCTCCAGCATGGCGGCGTGGTACTCGTAGAAAGCCTTGCGGCGCTCGTCCATGGTGGTGTGCTGCTCCCACGGCTCGGGGATCATCATCATCACGGCCTGGCTGATGGGGTAGCCCGCCATCGTCAGCAGTTCCAGGCAGTTGTCAAACGTGGCGGTGTCGGACTGGCTGGCAAAGCTGATCGGGTACAGCTTGCTCAGGTCATCGCCCAGCACCGGCGAGGACATCACGCCTTCGCGCGCCTTCATCCAGTTGTAGTTGCCCTTGACGGTGTTGATCTCGCCGTTGTGCGCCACGTAGCGGTACGGGTGGGCCAGCGGCCACTCGGGGAAGGTGTTGGTGGAGAAGCGTTGGTGTACCAGACCCAGCGCCGACACGCAACGCGGGTCTTGCAGGTCGAGGTAGTAGGTGCCCACTTGGTCGGCCAGCAGCAGGCCCTTGTACACCACGGTACGGCTGCTCATGCTGGGGATGTAGTACTCGTTGCTGTGCTTGAGGCCCAGCGCCGAGATGTTCTTGCTCGCGGTCTTGCGGATGACGTAGAGCTTGCGTTCCAGCGCGTCCTGCACAATGATGTCGCTGCCACGGCCAATGAAGACTTGGCGCATGACGGGTTCTTTTTCGCGCACCGCCGGGCTCATCGGCATGTCGCGGTTAACCGGCACGTCGCGCCAGCCCAGCAGCACCTGGCCCTCGGCCTTGATGGCGCGCTCCATCTCCTGCTCGCAAGCCAGGCGCGAGGCGTGCTCCTTGGGCAGGAACACAAAACCCACGCCGTACTCGCCGGCAGGCGGCAGGGCCACGCCCTGCTTGGCCATCTCCTCGCGGTAGAGCTGGTCCGGGATCTGGATCAGCAGACCGGCGCCGTCGCCCATCAGCGGATCAGCCCCCACGGCGCCCCGGTGGTCGAGGTTTTCCAGGATCTTGAGCGCCTGGCCGACGATGGCGTGGCTCTTGGCACCCTTGATGTGGGCCACAAAGCCCACGCCACAGGCATCGTGTTCTTGGGCAGCGTTGTACAGGCCTTGCTGTTGCAACACGGCGATTTCGGTGGACAGTGTCACGCCAAACTCCTCAGGCAGATAAATCAATGCGAACAGCATAAGGCATAGCAAGACGAATGCCAAGTGAAATAAATGGGGTCATAACCCATATTTAAGGTTTAGTTCATACGCTTGTCATAAATTAGGGACGGATTATTTTGTCTGACCACGACCCCACAGACGGCTTCGCCTGGCCTACACGTGGTCAACTCAAGTGGGTGGTGGTGCCACACGCGGACGGCCAGGGCGGGCCTTTTGCAGCCGTCGGGGGGTGCGCAAACCCAACCGCGCCAGAAACGCGGTATCGCCCAGTGCCCAGCCTTTCAAAGCGGCATCGGTCAACGCGCGCAGTTGTTCGCTGTCGATGCCGCGTTCCACGGCCTGTGCGTAGGCGGCCTCGCGGGCAAACGGGGTGTTGCCCAGTGTCCACAACACCGGGGGTGGCGTGAGCCATTTGTCGTGGCGCAACCCAATGTAGTGCGCGTGGCTGGACCACAGGTACGCTCGTGGTGCCAGCACCCAACCCGCACGCACCGGATTGAGGTCGATGTACACCATGCAGGGCAACAAAAAATGCTCTGGATCCAACACCGTGCAACGGTAGCGCCCTTCCCACAACGTGCCACTGCGCTGGTGCCGCTGGTTGAAACGGCGCACATAAGTGCGGCCCAACGACTGCATCAACCGCGACAAACCGCCCTCTTGCTGCGGCGTGAGCAACAAATGGACGTGGTTGTCCATCAACACATACGCATGGACATGCACCTGCTCACGTGGGGCGTATTCGGCCAACAACGCCAGCCACGTCTGACGGTCATGATCGTCCACAAAAATGGGCTGCTGGTTGTTGCCGCGCAACACCACATGGTGCGGCAGACCAGTCACCGTCAAACGGGGCAAACGCGCCATGTGCTCTCCTTACTGCACGCTCAAGCCGCGCCAGCCATGCGCTGGACTTGGCGTTGCAGCAACACCGCCAACGCCACGCCACACAGCGAGCACGCGCCCGTCACCCACCAAGTGTGGTGCCAGCCACCGGCCTGCACGGCCAACCACGCCACCAGCGGTGGCCCAAAAAATTGCCCCAGCGACGAACCTTGCTGCATCCATCCCACCGTGGTGGACACCGTGTGCGCGCTGGGTGCCAACCGCACCGCCAACCCGAACAACGTGCCGGGCACCAACCCGCCCACCGCCGAGAACAACAACACCGCCACGTACTGCCACAGCGGCCCGGCTTCGGGGCTGAAAGTCACGACCGCGCCCAGCGCCATCGTCAAATAGCCGACAACGAGCAACACACCTGGCGGCATACCGTGCGACAGCAACCGGCCCGCCGCAATGTTGCCCACCAGATTGATACCTGCCGCACCGGCGCTCAACACCCCCACCACCGCAGGCGACCAACCGGCTTGCGTGTACACCGTGGGCAAAAAACCCACCACCGCCAGCCATTGACCGGAATACATCAAAAATCCCAGTGCCACCAGCCACGGAGCACGCGAAGTCAACGTCAGGTGCAAACGCTGCCACATGGATTGCGACGGCGCACCGGGCTGTGCCGCATCCGGGGGCACATGCCGCCACAACAACATCGCAAACACCGCCACCAGCAGCGCCAACACCGCCCAACTGATGCGCCAGCCCAACGCCACATACGCCAATGGCCCGATCAACAACGCAGTGCCCGCCCCAATCGACATGTAGGAGCCCCAAAAACCCAATGCCCGGCTCAACACTTGGGGTTCATGCAGCAGGCGGCGCAACAGCCCCGGCGCGGGCAACACCGTCAACAAAAACCCCAGTCCTTCCAGCGCACGGGTCAGCAACAGCATCTCCACACTGCCCGACAAGGCCCCCAAGCCACTGGCCAATGCCAACAAGCCCAGCCCCCACAACATCACACGGCGCGGCCCCACGCGGTCGGCCAACATGCCGACGGGAGCCCCCAACAGCATGCCCGCCATCTGCACCAGCGCCAGCAGAAAGCCCGCCTGCACCAGCGTCACGCCCAGCGCGTCCTTGAGCACCGGAATGGCGGGCGGCAACTTGCCCACGTGCAGGGCGCCCACAATTCCGACCGCCACCACCAGCGCGGCCGCGCGCTCGGGGTTCAGGTGCCGGGCGGCGGGTGTCGTCGCAACCATGTCAGGCGGCGCAACAGGCTGCAATCACCTCGGTCACCAACGCATCGGGTGCGCCACACACTTGCGCCTGACCCTGGCCATTGACCAACACAAACTTGATCTCGCCCGCCTCGGCCTTCTTGTCCACGCGCATCAGCTCCAGGTAGCGTTCGGCGTTGCGCGCAGCATCCAGCACCGGCGCGCGCACGGGTAACCCCGCCGCCGCCACTAACGCCTTGAGCTGCGCCACCTGCTCAGCCGACAGCAACCCCAGCCGTTGCGACAGCGTGGCCGCCATCACCATGCCACAGCCCACGGCCTCGCCATGCAGCCAGGCGCCGTAGCCCAGACCGGCCTCGATGGCGTGACCGAAGGTATGGCCAAAGTTCAAAATAGCGCGCAGGCCCGATTCGCGCTCATCCTGCCCCACCACCTCGGCCTTGATCTCGCAACTGCGCTGCACCGCGCAGGCCAACACCGCCGCATCGCGCGCACGCAACGCAGACAAGTTGGCAGCGATCCAATCCAAGAACGCCAAATCGTAGATCGGACCGTACTTGATGACCTCGGCCAGCCCGGCGCTGAGTTCGCGCTCCGGCAGGGTGTTGAGCGTGTCCAGATCGCACACCACGCGCACCGGCTGGTAGAACGCGCCAATCATGTTCTTGCCCAGCGGGTGGTTGATGGCGGTTTTGCCCCCCACCGACGAATCCACCTGCGCCAACAACGTGGTGGGCACCTGCACAAACGGCACGCCACGCATGTAACACGCAGCGGCAAAACCCGTCATATCCCCCACGACACCACCCCCCAGCGCAAACAGCACCGTCTTGCGGTCACAGCCGTGGCCCAACAGCGCGTCAAAAATCAGGTTCAGCGATTCCCAAGTCTTGTACGCCTCACCATCGGGCAACGTCACCACATGCACCTGCGGATAATGCGGGGCCAACGCGGTCTGCAAGCGCGCCGCGTACAACGGGCCAACGGTGTCGTTGGTCACAATCACCGCCGCCGTGGCCTTGGGCAACCCAGCCCAAGTCTGCGGCTGATCGATCAAATTCTGGCCAATCAGGATAGGGTAACTGCGCTCGCCTAACGCAATCGAAACGGTGGCGGCGGAAATGGAAGAAGTGGTGCTCATGCGACAAGTTTAGGCGAAGGTGCAACCGGAGCGGACGGGACGGGCCACACACCGGCCAGCTCCAGCTGCATCAGGATCATGTTGGTCAGCGTATTGACCGACGGACGGCCCACGTCAATGGTGAAATGCGCCGCTTCGCGGTACAGCGGGTCGCGCTGCGCATACAGATCACGCAGACGTTGCAACGGATCGGCCACCAACAACAGCGGACGGCTGCGGTCGTGCTGCACGCGGCGGTACACCTCCTCGGGCGTGGAACGCAGGTACACCACTTGGGTGCGGTCGTGCAGCATCTGGCGGTTGACCGGACGCAGCACCGTACCACCGCCGGTGGACAGCACGCACGGCTGACCGCGCGTCAGTTCGTCGGTGATCTGCTGCTCGAAGTCGCGGAAACGCTCCTCACCCTCACGCTCAAAAAACTCCCGAATCGAACAGCCCAGCCGTTCCTCAATGACATGATCAGAATCAATGAACGGCAACTGCAAGCGCCGCGCCAACTGCCGACCGATGGTCGATTTGCCTGCGCCGGGCAGGCCTACAAGTGCAATAACCAAAACTTACCTCTGTTGGCAATCAGGGAGCTGGAACATCCACCGAGAAAGTGCTGGTTTTTGAAGCACCACCCGAAGTTACCGTGACAGAGAAATCAACAGATTCACCGACACCTGTACATTTTTCAAGCAATGCGGTGTGAATTGTGGGTTCGGTGCTGTTACCAATCACGCTGCCAGACAAAGTGGCCGCACATTTACCACCATCTGGCTGACGCACCTTAACGGCAATTGTTGCATTTGCGGGTAATGGATTGCCGTTCCAGTCTGCCAAACGGACGCTGATGCCTGTATTAGCACACGAGCTGACTTGGGTTTGGTACTTACCCAGTATCGTGTCGTCGTATTTTTTTTCATTCCCGGCCACGGAATGTCGACAGGTTCCTACCTGTTGTGCAGACGGAAAGCCAATTTCCCCACCAGAAAACACCACAGTGGCGGCACGCCGTACCTTGTGGATAGTGTAGTAACGCATAGTACCGCTGCCATCATCAGGCTTGACCCCACTACCATTCCACTGGCTGTTACAGGTATCCTGCACAGACATTACATCATTCATAGGAGAATTTTTTGCATTCTCACCAGCAATACAAGACAGACTACCTACAGCATCTTTCGATACAGAATAAGTCACTTCACCATCATTGGTATTTACAATTGCATTGGCAAATGACACGTTAAACTCCCCATCTTCGGTTTTGTCAAGATATGGTTTACCCAAATCTTCAAACAGTTCCCCGGGGTCATATCGGTTATTATTGTTGGAATCCACGAATGACTCCTCACCATCAGCCATTGCCAGCACCGTCACCCGGCCCGGACGGAGTTCTCCACCGGTAGTACCCCGAGGCCGGTAATCCTGTCCGATCAGTTTTACAGTACAGGAGCCTTTGCTGATGATGCAACTGCTGCTGCCATCGGAATTAATCTGTCCACCTTCGGTCACAAAGGTGACAGGGGTGCCATCCGGCACCGGATTGCCCTGACGGTCGGCAGCGAATACCGAAATGTCGATGGTGTTGCCGCTAAAGGTATCGGTAAAACCGGCACCAACGTGGAAGTTAGGTTGCGAAACCGCCAAGTCGAAGAACCGCTGCGTCGGCAAACCCGTTTGTACCGTCAGAATATTGGAATCGGTGTAGATACCACCATCGTCGAGCTGGGCACGCACCTGTACGGTGGTGGGCTGGGTACCACCACAGACTGAGAACGTTACCTCACCCGTGCCAGCCGCTGAAACGCCCGATGTGCTGGCCTCGCAGAAGTTGACTCCACCCGCATCCCCTACCAGAGATACAGATACGTTCTTGCCCTGCACCGGCTGACCGTTGGCATCCACCACCTTGAAAGTCAGTAGCGAGGAGCGTGTACCCGGCGAGTCTTGCTGGTAGATGATCGGCGGATTGGCGCTGACAAACCGCACTCCAGTCACGGGCGGGGCAGTCACACTGTAATTGCCTGCGACAGTGGTTGCACCTGTGGTGGCCGCCCACACCGTGCAGTAGTCGCCGGTGGCGTTGGTCTGCACCACCGCGCTGGCCTTGCCCGCGTTGTCCACCAGCGCACTTTCGGGTGAAACGGTACCGCAATTGCTGGTAAAAGCCACCGCCACGGAGTTGGATACAGCGTCCTGACCATTGACGCTAACCTTCACGCTAACATTGACCGACTGCCCCTTTTGCACAGGTTCTTGTGTGAAAGGAGGCTCAGGAGGCTCAATCTTGAGCTCATTCAGAACAACGTTGCCGGCATTGATCTGCAAATCAAAGGTTTGGGTGGCTTCCTTGCCATCCACGTTGGTCTTAACAGTAGCACGCACGGCCCCTTGTGAGGACACCGATTTAGGTGTCAAGGTAAACCGGGCAACGCCATTGGCATCGGTCAGAATGGTTCCCGACACGGGCGATAGAGCAGCCAATTCGACACTGTCAAGTTCCACAGTAACACGCTTGTAGGTCAGGGCCTGACCCTGAGCGTTTTTCAACGTGACTTGCAAGGTGCGGGTTTCAGTTTGTGAGAGCACAGGAGCAGTTAGCGGCGTGCCGCTCGCATCCAACAATTGCACACCCAACACAGGCAAACTGGTGTCAGTAGATCCTGTTCCAGTAGTCCCGGTATTGCTACCCGTGCCACTGGAAGGCGTACCGGCATCACCCCCACCACCACCACAAGCGGCCAACACTGCCAGTGCCAACGCCGAAAAAGTTAATTTTAGTTGTGTCATGTACTGCATTCCGTCTCAGGGTATCTCAACGCAACGCACCGCGCTCGCTGACCACTTTGGGCGTTAAAAACACCAGCAATTCCTTCTTGTTGGCGATGCGGGTCTTGTTGCGGAACAAGGCGCCCACAGCGGGCAGGTCGCCCAGCAGCGGCACTTTGGTCACGTTCTCGGTTTCTTCCGATTCAAAGATGCCGCCAATCACCACCGTGCCGCCGTTTTCCACCAGCACGTTGGTCTTGATGCGCTTGGTGTTGATGGCACGCTGGCCGTTAAGGATCTCGCCCGGCGAGTCCTTGCTGATTTCCACGTCCAAAATAATGCCACCCTCGGGGGTGATTTGGGGCGTGACTTCCAGCTTCATGACCGCTTTTTTAAACTGCACGTTGGTGGCACCGCTGGAAGTAGCCGCCTGGTAGGGGTATTCCGTCCCCTGCTCGATCGCGGCCTTGGTCTGGTCGGCGGTGATGACGCGCGGGCTCGACACCACCTGCCCCTTGCCGTCGGCCTGCAACGCCGAGATTTCGAGGTTGAGGAAGCGGTTGGCGCTCGGGCTGAACAACGACAGCGCAAAGGTGGATGCAATCGCACCGGGCAAGCTGGCCGGCATGTTTACGAACGAGGTGCTGTTGGTGTTCATGGCAATGCCAGCGTTGGCGGCATCGACCGAGAAGTTGCTGCCAGGCACCTGCGAGGTGGCGTTGACGCTCTCGGTGGTGGTGTTGGTGATGGCGTTGTAGCTGCCGCCAATGGCAATGCGGTTGCCACCGCCCACACCGTAGCCCGCCTCACCGCCGCGCACGCCGCGCAAATCGGCCCCACCCAGGCGCACGCCCAGCGACTTGCCAAAGGTGTCGTTGGCCTCCACGATGCGGGCCTCGATCATCACCTGGCGCACCGGGATGTCGAGCTTGGTGATGAGCTCCTGCGCCTGCGTCAGGCGCGACGGGATGTCGGTGACGAAGAGCTGGTTGGTGCGCATTTCCGGGATCACGCTGCCGCGCGAGGTCAGCATGCGCGCCAGCGCGGCGTTGCTGCCGGTACCGGTGCCGCCAAAGGACGAGCCGCCTGCGTTGTTGCCACCGGGGATTTCGCCGCGCAGCTGGGCCGCAATGTCGGCCGCCTTGGCGTAGTTGAGCTGGAACGACTGCGTGCGCAGCGGCTCCAGCAGCTCCACCTGGGCGGCGGCCTCGTAGTCCATCTTCTCGCGCGCGGCCAGCTCGTCTTTGGGCGCCACACGGATCACGTTGCCCACCTTGCGCATGCCCAGCCCCTTGGCCTGCAGGATGATGTCCAGCGCCTGATCCCACGGTACGTCTTTCAGGCGCAGCGTCAGGTTGCCGGTCACGGACTCGGAGGTGACGATGTTGAAGTTGGTGAAATCGGCAATCACTTGCAGCAGCGAGCGCACGTCAATGCTTTGGAAGTTGAGCGAGAGCTTTTCGCCGGTGTAGCCCGGGCCCTGGCTGAGCTTGTTGGGGTCGGTCTTGGGCTCGCGCACCTCCAGCACCAGCTGGTTGTCGCTCTGGTAGGCGCTGTGCTCCCACGCGCCCTGGGCGTCGATCACCATGCGCACGCGGTCGCCAATCTGGGTGGTGGTGATGGCCTGCACCGGGGTGCCGAAGTCGGTCACGTCCAGGCGGCGGCGCATGCCTTCGGGCAGGCTGGTCTTGGCAAATTCCACCACCAGCTGCTTGCCTTGCTGGCGGATATCGACCCCCACCTGGCTGCTGGCCAACCCCACCACCACGCGGCCGGTCTTGTTGCTGCCCAGGCGGAAGTCCACGTCCGACAGCGGACGCACGTCGGCGGCGGTACCTTCGGCAAAGCTGCCACGCGCGCTGCCCAGCGCCACTTCCAGCGGGCTGGCGCTGCGCGCGGCGCTGGCGTTGGGCTCCAGCCACACCAGCAAGGCGTTGCCGTCAAGTTCGGTGCGATACTGCGCGGCCTGGTTCAGGTTCAGCACCACGCGCGTGCGCCCGGCGGCTTCCACCACCTGCGCCGAACGCACGTTGCCCTGGTTGAGCGCAATCTGCCCCAGCGCCAGCGGGTTGGTGGCCCCGGCAAAGTCCAGCGCAATGCGCGCGGGCTGCTGGATAACGAACCCGGCGGGCAGCTGCGCCAGCGGCTCGCTGGTCTCGATGCGCACCACCTCGCTGCCCGCCTGCGTGCTCACGCTCACGGCGCGGATGGCCAGCTGCGCGTGCGCCAGCCCCGCCGTCCACAACGCCGCCAGCAAGGCGGGCACGGCCAGCGTGCGCGACCAGTGGCGCTGCTGTGCCCCCGGTTTTTGCCAAACGTGGGTCATTTCTTGTTTCCTTCTGTCGTCGTAGCCTCTTGCAGCGGCAGCGGGGTCGTGCGTTCTGTCCATTCGCCGGTGTCGCTTTGCACAATCTCGCGCAGGGTGATTTCGCTGTCGCTGATGCGCACCACGCGGCCATAGTTGGGCCCCAGGTAGTTGCCCACCCGCACCGAATACAGCAGCGCCCCCACCCGCACCAGCGCGGCGCGGTCCTGGCCCTTGGCCAGCGTACCCACCATGGCCATCGCGTCCAGCGGCTCGGCCTCCAGCGGCTCCTTGGGCCGGTTGAGCTCGGCTCGCAGCACCGCGTCGTCCCCGCTCTGATCGGCCTCGCGGCGCAGGGCTGCGCTGAGTTTTTCGTCGCTGAACGGCGACAGCGCCACCCCGCCCTGGTAGGGTTGTGGCACAAAGCGCACCGGCTCAGGCACGGGCTCCAGCTTGGGCGCGGCGGTGTTGCGCTGCTGCTGCAGCCAGGTTTGCAGATCGTCGGGGCCTTGCACACTGCAGCCGGCGCACAACGCCACCACACAGGACGCCACGCCACGGCTCAACATGCGGGGCGCGTTCATTTCTTCTGCCCTTTCCTGGCCTTGTCGGCCTTCTGGCGCTCGTTTTGCTGCGCCAGCAGCTCCTCGGGGTCGAGGTAGCGGAAGGTCTTGGCGGTGGTCTCCAGCGTCAGCGCGCCGGGGCGGTTGGGGGCCGGGGCCAGCTGCAGGTTGTTGAGCGTGACGATGCGCGACAGGCTGGCAATGTCGGCCGCAAACTGGCCAATCTGGTGGTAGTCGCCCGTGACCTTGACCGCAATCGGCAGCTCGGCGTAGTACTCCTGCACCTCGATCTTGCCGGGCCGAAACAGCTCGAACTGCAGGCTGCGCGCAATGCCCGCCTGGTTGACGTCGGAGAGCAGCGCGTCCATCTCGGCCTTGCTGGGCAGCTGCTTTTCCAGCTGGGTCACGTACTGCTGCACCTGCTGCAGCTGCTGCTTGAGCGCGCCCAGGTTGACCGCCTGGCGCAACTTTTGCTGCACTTCCTGCTTGAGCTGTTCCTCGCGCTGGCGCTCGGCTTGCAGCTGGTCTTGCAGACCACTGAGCCAGGCAAACCACAGCCCGCCCAGCACGCCCAGCGTGGCCAGCAGCAGCAGGCCGTAGCGCGGCAGCGGCGGCCAGCCTGAGGGGTCGTTCGGATCCAGCCCGGTGAACTGCTCGCGCACCTGGCACTGCAGCGTGGGCCAGTCCACACGGGGCAGCTGGATGTGGGCCATCTTGGGCATGGTGTGTGTGTCCTCCGTGTGGCGCTAGGGCGTGGGCTGCATCTGCGTGGCGGCTGCGCTGGCCGCCCCTTGCGGCGTGAGCTGCACCCGGATCGAGAAATTGAACACCCGGCGCTGCCCGGCCTTGGGCAGGGCCACGTTGGCGGCCACAATCTCCACCAGCTCCGACGCGGTCAACCAGGGGCTGTGCTGGCCCAGGTCGCGCAGCAAGTCCGAGACCCGCTGCTGCGACTGCGCCACGCCGCTGAGCAGCACCGCCTGGCGCTCCTGCTTGAGGCTGACCAGGTACACGCCGTCGGGCAGGCGCTGCACCAGCTCGTTGAACAGGTGCACCGACAGGTTGCGATCCGACTGCAGGCTCTCCACCGCCGCCTGGCGCGCCTTGAGGGCCTCGATCTCCTGCTGCAGGGCCTTGACGTCCTTGATCTCGGCGTCCAGCCGCGTGGCCTCGCGCTGCAAGAAGCGGTTGCGCTCCAGCTGCTCATCCACCCGGCCCTGGTACACGGTGTAGATGGCGCCCGCCCCCAGCAGGCCCACCACCACCGCCACGCCCAGGTGGGTAAAAAAGTGCTCGCGCTGGCGCTTGCGCGCCCACTCGCGGTGCGGCAACAGGTTGATCAGGATCATGAGACAAACCTCCGCATCGCCAGCCCGGTGGCCACCAGGTACGACGTCGCATCGCGCTGCAGCGGCGCACCCTTGACGGCCGGGCCCAGCAGCATGCCCTCGAACGGCTGCACAATCTGGCACTGGAATTGCGTTTGCAGCTGCACCATGGCGGCCAGCCCCGGCAGCGCCGCCGAGCCGCCCGAGAGCAAGATGTGCTCCACCTTGTTGTGCGGCGTGCTGGTGAAGAAGAACTGCAGCGCGCGCCCCACCTCCTGCGCCAGCCCTTCCAGGAACGGCGGCAGCACCACGCGGGCGTAGTCCTCGGGCAGGTCGGCGTTCTTCTTGCGCTGGTCGGCTTCCTCGAACGGCAGGTTGTAGTGGCGCGCGATCTGGTGCGTGAGCTGGGCGCCGCCAAACATCTGGTCGCGCTCGTAGATCACCTCGCCATTGCGCACCACCTGCAGGCTGGTGGTCTGCGAGCCAATCTCCAGCAGCGCAATCAGCAAGTCGCGCCCCTGGTTGGGCAGGTGTGCCACCAGGCGCATGGCCGCCATACGCGAGGCGTAGGACTCCACGTCCATGATCACCGGCTTGAGCCCCGCCGCCTCGGCCAGGCCCTGGCGGTCGGCCACCTTTTCCTTGCGCGACGCCGCCAGCAGCACCTCCACCAGGTCGGCGCTGTGCGCGCTGGGGCCGCCGACGCAAAAGTCCAGACTCACCTCGTCCAGTGGAAACGGGATGTACTGCCCGGCCTCGGCCTCGACCTGGAACTCCAGCTCGCGCTCGCTCAGGCCCATGGGCAGCAAGATCTTCTTGGTGATGACGGCCGAACCGGGCAGCGCCAGCGCCACCTGCCGGGTCTTGCTGCCGGACTTGCGCACCACCTGGCGCAGCGCCTCGGCCACTTCGTCAAACTTGTCGATGTTGCCTTCGGTGACCCAGCCGCGCTCCAGCGGCTCGATCGCGCAGCGCTCCAGCACGTACTGGCCGCTGGCGGCGCGCCCCAGCTCCACCAGCTTGATGGTGGTGGAGCTGATGTCTATGCCCAGCAACGGCGCGGGGGCGCGTTGCCACAAGGCTTTCCATGCCGCAATCAATGCTGTCCCCTTGGTGGTGTGTGGTACTGGCCTGGCGCTTGCGCCCGGTTACAAATTTCTTTTGAGATGCCCTCGACCTTGCCGATACTAGCAGCACAACGGGCCAGCCCAAACGCCCTGATGCACGCCCACGCACCGGCAACGTTGCCAAAAGCCGACAGACCCGCCGCCAGCGCCAGCGGCCGGGCCGTCGGCAGCGGGATTTCTATAATCCGGCCTCCAATTTGAGGGTCTTCATGTCCGCCCAAACCGCTTCCCGCCCCGCGTCCCGTTCCCGCGCTGCCCAGCCGCGCCCCCCCTCAAGCTCGCGCGGCTTTGTGCGCACGCTGGGCTGGCTGCTGGGCCTGGCGGTGGCGGGCGTGGTGGCCGCGTTCATGGCCGCAGCGCTGGCGCTGGCGCTGGCCTGGCCCAACCTGCCCGACGTGGCCGGGCTGGCCGACTACCGCCCCAAACTGCCGCTGCGCGTGTACGCCAGCAACGGCGAGCTGATCGGCGAATTTGGCGAGGAGCGGCGCAACCTGCTGCCCTTCAACGACATCCCCCCGGTCATGATCAACGCCGTGCTGGCGATCGAGGACGCGCGCTTCTTCGAGCACAACGGCGTGGACTACAAGGGCATGCTGCGCGCCGTGGTGGCCAACTTTGGCCAGGCCAAGAGCCAGGGCGCCTCCACCATCACCATGCAGGTGGCGCGCAACGTGTACCTCTCCAGCGAAAAGAGCTACATGCGCAAGATCTACGAGGTGCTGCTCACGCTCAAGCTCGAGCACACGCTCACCAAGCAGCAGATCCTCGAGATCTACATGAACCAGATCTTCCTGGGCCACCGCGCCTACGGCTTTGACGCCGCCGCGCAAGTCTATTTTGGCAAGCCGCTCAAGGACGTGACCATTGCCGAGGCCGCCATGCTGGCCGGCCTGCCCAAGGCGCCGTCGGCCTACAACCCCATCAGCAACCCCAAGCGCGCGCGCATCCGCCAGCTCTACATCATCGAGCGTATGGAGGCCAACGGCTTCATCACCCCCACCCAGGCGCGCGAGGCCGCCGAGGAGCCGCTGCGCCTGAGCCAGGGCAAGGCCGAGTCGGGCCTGCACGCCGAATACCTGGCCGAGATGGTGCGCCAGGCTATCTTCGGGCAATACGGCGAGGAGGCCTACACCCGGGGCCTGCAGGTCTACACCACGCTGGACGCCACCGCGCAGCGCGCCGCCCACCAGGCGCTGCGCCAGGGCGTGCTCGACTTCGAGCGCCGCCAGCACTACCGGGGCCCGGAACGCTTCATCGACCTGCCCGCCGACCCCGCCGCGCGCGCCAACGCCATTGGCGACGTACTGGCCGACCTGCCCGACAACGGCGAGCTGCTGACCGCCGTGGTGCTGGAAGCCACACCGCGCAAGGTGGTGCTCAGCCGTGGCGACGACGACACCCTGGCCGTGACCGGCGAAGGCCTGCGCGCCGTGCAGTCGGGCCTGAGCAAGCAGGCGCCACCGCACCTCAAGCTGCGCCCCGGTGCCGTGGTGCGGGTGGTCAGGACGCCGCGCCAGACCTGGGCCCTGACCCAGCTGCCCGAAGTGGAATCGGCCCTGGTGGCGCTGGATCCGCGCACCGGCGAGATCCGCGCCCTGGTCGGCGGCTTCGATTTCGGGAAAAACCAGTTCAACCACGTCACGCAGGCGTGGCGCCAGCCGGGCTCGAGCTTCAAGCCCTTCATCTACTCCGCCGGGCTGGAAAAAGGCATCATGCCCGCCACCATCGTCAACGACAAGCCGCTGTTCTTCAGCGCCAGCACCACAGGCGGCAAGCCGTGGGAGCCCAAGAACTACGACGGCCGCTTCGAGGGCCCGATGTCGGTGCGCACCGCACTGGCCAAGTCCAAGAACATGGTCTCCATCAGCATCCTGCAGGCGGTGGGCACCCAGAGCGGGCAGGAATGGGTGCAACGCTTTGGCTTTGGCACCGACAAGCACCCGCCCTACCTGACGATGGCGCTGGGCGCGGGCTCGGTCACGCCGCTGCAGATGGCCAGCGGCTACGGCGTGTTTGCCAACGGCGGCTACTACGTGCCGCCGCTGCTCATCACCCGCGTCACCGACCACCGGGGCAAGGTGCTGCTGGAAACCATACCCCACCTGCCCACCGAGGCCCAGCGCGTCATCGACGCGCGCAACGCCTTCGTCACCAGCAGCCTGCTGCAAGAGGTGGCGCGCTCGGGCACCGCCGCACGCGCGCAGGCCACGCTCAAGCGCCCCGACCTATACGGCAAGACCGGCACCACCAACGACGCCATCGACGCCTGGTTCGTTGGCTACCAGCCCACGCTGGTGGCGGCGGTGTGGGTGGGTTACGACAACCCGCGCAACCTGGGCAGCCGCGAGACCGGCGGCGGCCTGAGCCTGCCGATCTGGATCAACTTCATGCAGACCGCGCTGCAAGGCGTGCCGGTGGCCGAGATCAAGCCGCCGCCGGGCGTGAGCTACACCCAAGGCGACTGGTTCTACGACAACTACCCGCCCGGCCAGCACGTGGCCAGCCTGGGCATGGAAGGCTACGTCGACCCCGACGCCGAAGCCCCTGCCAGCGAGGACGGCGCCACCACCGACGGCACCCCGGTCGATCCGCAGGAAAAGAGCGGCATCCTCAACCTGTTCCGGTACTGATGTTCCGGTACCGAATCAGGCCGTGAAGTCCAGCGCCAGCCCCGCCTGCGCACTGGCCTCGCGCGACAGGTGCGCAAACAGCTCGCCCGCGCCCTTGGTGTCCTGCCAGTGCTGGCCGTCAAACTTGTAGTGGAAGCCACCGGCGCGCGCCGCCATCCAGACCTCGTGCAGCGGTTTTTGCAGGTTGACGACAATCTGGCTGCGGTTGGCAAACGTCAGCGTGACCATGCCGCCGCTGCGCTGGTTGTCGATGTCGGCGTCGGTGGTGTCGTTGATGCGGTCGCACGCCAGCTCGATGGCACGCAACGCGGCCTCGGCGTGGTTCTGGTATTCCTGGTCGGTCATACAATTTCCTGATGGTTCAATGTTCTGAAATTTTAGGCCGGGGCGGCGTGGCGCCCCATGCCCCGCCGCGCCGCAAGGCTTTGCGCGCCGTCGGCAGCGCCTGGGCGCTGGCCCTGTTGCTGGGCGGCACCGGCTGCGGGCAAAAAGGCTCGCTCTACCTGCCGCCGCCCACCACGCCCCCGGCCAGCGCGCACGGTAGCACGCCGGCGCCGCTGCACTCCGACACCACCCTCTCCACCCCCCGCACCCCATGACCTCCCCTACCCCCACCCTGCCCGGCCAGCCCTTCTTTGCCTACCGCAACGGCCAGCTGATGGCCGAAGACGTGGCCGTGGCCGACCTGGCACGCACCCACGGCACGCCGCTGTTCATCTATTCGCAGGCCGCCATGCTGTCGGCGCTGGCGGCGTACCAGCGCGGCTTTGCCGGGCGCCAGGCGCTCATCTGCTACGCCATGAAAGCCAACAGCAACCTGGCGATCCTGCAAACCTTTGTGCAAGCCGGTTGCGGTTTGGACATTGTCTCGGGTGGTGAACTGGAACGCGCCCTGCGCGCCGGGGTCGATCCGGCCAAAATCATCTTCTCGGGCGTGGGCAAAACCCGCACCGAAATGCGCCGCGCGCTGCAAGTTGGCATAGGCTGCTTCAACGTCGAAAGCCTGCCCGAACTGGACGTGCTCAACGACGTAGCGATCAACTTGGGCCTGCGTGCGCCCATCAGCCTGCGGGTCAACCCCGACGTGGATGCCAAAACCCACCCCTACATTTCCACCGGACTCAAGGGGAACAAATTCGGCATTGCCCACACCGACGCACTGGCCGCCTACCGCCATGCCGCCGCACTGCCGGGCCTGCATGTCAAGGGCATCGACTGCCACATTGGCTCCCAGATCACCGAAACCTCACCCTATTTGGACGCGATGGACCGTGTGCTGGATTTGGTGCAAGCCATCGAGGCCGCAGGCATCCCCATTGAACACATCGACTTTGGCGGCGGTTTGGGCATCGACTACCACGGCGACACCCCACCCGCTGCCGACGCACTGTGGCAGCAACTGCTGGCCAAACTGGATGCCCGTGGCTATGGCCAACGCAAGATCGTGATCGAACCAGGCCGCTCGTTGATTGGCAACGCGGGCATCTGCGTGACCGAGGTGCTGTACGGCAAAACCGGCGAGGCCAAGAACTTCCTCATCGTCGATGCCGCCATGAACGACCTGCCTCGCCCTGCCATGTACGAGGCTTACCACGCCATCGTCCCTGTCACGCCCCGCACAGGCGAGGCCAGCACCTGGGATGTGGTCGGCCCGGTGTGCGAAAGCGGCGACTGGCTGGGGCGCGACCGCACCCTCAACGCCCAACCGGGCGATTGGCTGGCCGTGGCTTCTGCTGGTGCCTATTGCATGAGCATGGCCAGCACCTACAACACACGGGGCCGCGCCGCCGAAGTGTTGGTACGCGGCCACCAAACACACGTCATCCGAGAACGCGAGTCCACCGACGACCAACTGCGGTTGGAACGCCCACTGACGGACTGAGTGCGACCCTTATCGGCCTGTTTTAGGAAAGGGAAAACAGGCTGACCTACATCAAAAATAATCCATCCAGCAACGGGTATGATGGTCGGCTTTTTTAGGAAAAATAAGAATGCCACCTGCCATATCCGGAAACTGGTTCAGTGTTGCCACCATCGCTGGCAAGCTCAAACTCATGGCCTCCATCAGCGCCTTGATCTTAATAGGGGTCAGTGCCTATTTGCTGCAACACGAATACCACGTCACCCAAGACAACCGGAAACTGGCGGTGCGCCAAAATGTGGAAACCATCCATTCGGTGATCGAATGGGCCCATTCCCTCGAAACCAGCGGCACCCACACACGCGAACAGGCGCAACAGATGGCCATGGCCATCATCCACAAAGCCCGTTACGACGAACACGAATACTTCTGGATTTTCAACGAGCAAGGCCAAATACTGGCGCACCCCGTATCGCCCAAACTGATCGGGCAAGATGCCAGCCAGTTCAAAGACCCCAATGGCAAATTCTTTGTGCGCGACATGTTGGACCAATTGCGCCAGCAAGGCAGCGGCACCGTGGTGTATGAATGGGCAAAACCTGGTGTGGCCGACCCAGTAGAAAAAATTGCCTATGTCAAAGGCTTCAAACCGTGGGGTTGGGCCATCAGCTCCGGGGTCTACACCGACGATCTGCGCGCCGCTTTCTTGGCCAAAATTGGGCAAGTCATGGTGGTGGTGGCGCTGGCACTGGCCATCAACGTATGGATGCTGCGCCGCGTGTACCAGCCCCTGTCCAAGGGGCTCAACAAGGCCATCCGTGTGGCACGCGCCATTGCGCAGCGCGACCTGACGCAACGCATCACCGTCAAAGGCAACGACGAGATCAGCGCCTTGCTCGATGCGATGCGCAGCATGTCGGACGACCTGAAACACACGCTGCACAACGTGCGCGACACCACGCACCAGCTGGCACAAGCCAGCGAACAGATTGCGTCGGGCAACCAGGACCTGAGCAACCGCACCGAAAACACCGCCTCCAACCTGCAGGAAACCGCCTCCAGCATGGAACAGTTGACCAGCTCGGTGGCGCAAAACGCCGAAGCCGCGCGCCAGGCCGCGCAACTGGCCAACACCGCCAGCCAGGTGGCACAAGCCGGCGGGGAGGCCGTGTCGCAGGTCGTCACCACCATGCAGGGCATCAGCCAGGCGTCGCGGCGCATCTCCGACATCATTGGCGTGATCGACGGCATCGCGTTCCAAACCAACATCCTGGCGCTCAATGCCGCCGTGGAGGCCGCACGCGCCGGTGAGCAAGGCCGGGGCTTTGCCGTGGTGGCCGGCGAGGTGCGCACCCTGGCCCAGCGTTCGGCCCAGGCGGCCCAGGAAATCAAGACCCTGATCCAGGCCTCGGTGGAACAGGTGGGCACCGGCGCCAGCCAGGTAGAGAACGCGGGCAGCACCATCGACCGCGTGGTGGAATCTGTGCAACAGGTCAACGAGCTGATCCAGCAGATCACCCACGCCAACCACCAGCAAAGCCAGGGCATAGCGCAGGTTCACTCCGCCATCACCGAGCTGGACCGCATGACCCAGCAGAACGCCGCCCTGGTGGAAGAATCGGCCTCCGCCGCCGCGTCACTGTCCGATCAGGCGCAGCAACTTTCCAGCAACGTGGACCGCTTCAAGTTCGGCTGACTCACAGCTCGCCGTAGCTGTGCAAGCCGCTGAGGAACATGTTGACGCCCAGGAAGGCAAACGTCGTCACCACCAGCCCGGCCAGCGCCCACCACGATGCCACGGTACCGCGCAAGCCCTTCATCAAACGCATGTGCAGCCAGGCGGCGTAGTTCAGCCACACGATCAGGGCCCAGGTCTCCTTGGGATCCCAGCTCCAGTAGCCGCCCCAGGCCTCGGCGGCCCACAGCGCGCCCAACACGGTGGCAATGGTGAAGAAGGCAAAGCCCACCGCAATCGCCTTGTACATCACGTCGTCCAGCACCTCCAGCGCGGGCAGGCGCTCGGCAATGCGGCCACGCGCGGCCAGGATGCCGCCCACAATCAGCGCCGACACGCCAAAGTAGATGAACCAGTAGCTGCCGCCGTTGGCAGCGGCGTTCTGGCGGAACACCAGCGGCTCAAAGCACAGCACCACGCCCAGCAGCCACAGCGGCGCCAGCTTGTACCAGCTGGTTTCGGTGGCGCTTTGCTTGATGAGGTAGGCAAACGCCAGCATCGCGGCCAGGGCAAAAGTGCCATAGCCAATGAAGTTGGCGGGCACGTGCAGCTTCATCCACCAGCTTTGCAGCGCGGGCACCAGCGGCTGGATCTGGTGGGCGTCACGCACCACGGTGTACCACAGCAAGAAGCCCACCGCCGCGCTCACCACCAGCATCACAAACGCACCCATGCGCCGCGTCTGGTACTGGTCCTCGTAGTACAGGTAGTACGCCGCCGTCAGCCAGCTGAACAGGATGAACACTTCGTACAGGTTGCTGACCGGGATGTGGCCGATGTCGGCGCCCATCAGGTAGCTCTCGTACCAGCGTACCAGCGTGCCCACCAGCGCCAGCGTCACCGCCACCCAGGTCATGCGCGAGGCCAGCTGCTCGAACGCATCGGCGTTGCGGCGCGAGAAAATCCCCAGCCAGTAGAACACCGTGGCCATGAAGAACAGCACGCTCATCCACAGAATGGCGGACTGGCTGGACAGGAAGTACTTGAGCAGGAACGCCTCGTCGGCGCGCGCCAGCTGCGCCGTGCCACCATCCACCTGGTACAGCCCCACGGCCAGCAGCGCCAGCGCCGCCACCACCACCAGCAGCGCCCGCAGCGGGCGCCAGAACCAGGCCAGCGCAATGGTGCTGGGCACGCTGCCCACCAGGATGGCCTGCTCATACACGTCCATGAAAGTGTTGTAGCGCCAGAACGCAAACGCGCCCCCCAGCACCACCAGCAGCGCAAACAGCCAGTCCAGCCCGTTGCGGCGGGCAAAGTAGCCTGGGTTGAGCGTCACGGCGCCACCCCCCGGCGGGAGTGGCAAGGTCGATGTGGAAGTGTTCATGCAGTCACCTGTAACAAACGGGTTTTGAGGGTGGCAAATTCGCGGTCGGTGTCCATCATCTTGCGGTTGCTGGAGAGCGCCATCGTGGCCTGGGCGCCTGCCGCATCACCGGCGGCCACCGGCGCCAGCCAGACCCACAGCCGCCGCTCGCGCACGTACAGCATCGCAAACACGCCCAGAATCAGGAACAGGCAACCCAGGTACACAATGGTCTTGCCCGGCGCGCGCGCCACCTGGAACACGCTGGCCTGCACCTGGGTAAAGTCGGCCAGCTGGAACGCCATCGGCGCCGGGTACAAAAAGGCATCGCTCAGGCTCAGCACCGATTGCGTCATGAAGGCCGAGGTGGCGTCGTTGCGCGGTGCCGGGGCCAGCCCGGCGCGCTCGCGGCTGAGCTGGTACAGCTCGAACAGCGCACCGTTCAAGATACGCAGCAGCACCTCGCTGGCACGCTCGCGCTCGGCGGCGGGCACATTGGCCTCCATGAAGCCCGACAACGCAGGCAGCCCGCCCAGCAGCATGTCCGAGGGCAAACCCTGCGGGCGCGGCAGCTGCGCCAGGATGGGGTCGGCCCCGGCAAACAAGTCCAGCGCGCGCTGGGCCGATTCGGTCAGCGCCTGCAGCAGCTCCGGCCTGGGCGACTCTGCCGCCTGCACCGCGTAGCGCCGCACCGCCTCGCGGCGCAGGGCCGGGTCGGCCAGCGCCTGCTTCAGGCGCACAAAGCCGTCCATGCTGTCCCGCTCGTCGGCGGGCACGCGCAGGTAGCGCAGCGGCTCGGCGGGCGTGTCGCGCACACCCAGCAGGAACACGCGCTGGCCGTCCATGTCCACCGGCAGCATGTAGTTGTTGAACTCGCGCGCCTGGCCCGCCTCGTCGCGCAGCTTGTAGCTCACGCTGGGGCCGACGTTGTGCAGCGCCTTGGGCGTGCTGGTCTTGTGGCCCGCCCCCAGACGGCTTTCAATCGCGTGGCGCAAGTCCACCTTGCGCACATCAGCGCCGCTGGTGGGGTTGTTGGCGCTCAGGTTCTCGACGTTGATGACGCGCAGGCCCGTGAATTCCAGCGTCAGTTTCTGGCTGCCGTTGGTCAGGGTGGTCGATTCGCCAATGCGACCCTGCACCTGCAGCGGCTGGCTCGTACCCGTCATGGGCACCGCCTGCAACTTGACCAGCGAGCCGCCATCGTCAAAGCTGGACTGGTAAATTTCCGTGCCCCGGTAGTTCACCGGATGGTTCACCGCCACGCGCGCGGGCGTCTGCTCGCCGGTGTAGCGGTCGTGGATGATGATCTCGCTGGCAAACAGCTTGGGCATGCCGGTGGGGTAGTACTCCACCACAAACTTTTTCAGCTCCACCCCGAACGGCAAGTCCTGCAACACCACACCCGTGGGTTGCGTCAGCACCGCCGTGCCTGCGGTGGCGCCTTCGCTCACCAGCAGGTTGCCGCGGAAGGTCGGGTTGCGGTCGCTCAGGCGGTGCCGCTCGGGCACCTCGGCAATCAGGCCGCCACCACTGAACGGGGTCTTGTCCTGCCACCACATCTGCGCGCGCACCACCAGGTCGCCATCGAACAGGCCGCCAATGCAGATCAGCACGATGGCGCTGTGCGCGGCCAGGTAGCCCAGCTTGTTGGCCGCCCCGGCCTTGGCCGCCACCATCCAGCCCGTACCGTGCGCGGTGTCGCGCGGCTGCAACTTCACCTTCCAGCCCGACGCCGCCAGCGTCTGCCCGATGCGCTGCGCGGCGGCTTCGGCCTGCTCGCCCAGCGTGGCCTCGGCCTTGTGCGAGAACGCCTTCAGGCTTTGCTCGCGGATGTTTTCCTTGAACTGCTTGAAGTCCTGCAGGATCTTGGGCGTGCTGCGCGCAATGCACAGGCTGGTGCTGACGACCAGGAACGCCAGAATCAGCAGGAACCACCACGCGCTGTAGACCGCGTACAGGTCGAGCGCCGCAAACACCTCGGCCCAGAACGGCCCGAACTGGTTGACGTAGTTGTTCATCGGCTCGTGCTGCTTGAGCACGGTGCCAATCACCGACGCAATGCAGATCACCGTCAGCAGCGCAATCGCAAAACGCATCGACGACAGCAACTCCACCGCCGCGCGCACACGCTGCGAGCCGCGCTTCAGTTCCAGTCCAGTGGTGGAGGCAGTCATGAGGAGGAATCAGCAAAAAACCATAAAAAAAGGCAGGCCGAACCAACGACCTGCCCATATTGTGATGCGGTAACGCGCCGACAGTTCCCGGCGGCTTAACGCAAGCCCGCAATGTAGTCGGACACCGCCGCAATTTCCTTGTCGGTCAGGTACACCGCAATGTGCGACATCTGCACGCTGTTCTTGCGCTCGCCCGAACGGAAAGCCTTGAGCTGGATCGAGGTGTACTCGGCGTGCTGGCCACCCAGGCGCGGGTACTGCGACGGCATGCCCGCGCCGCTGGGCGAGTGGCAGCCCACGCAGGCGGCAATCTGGCGGTCGGCCAGGCCACCGCGGTAGATGCGCTCGCCCTTGCCCACCAGCGCCTTGTCCTGCGAGAAACCGGGGTTGGCCTTCTGGCTGGCCAGCCAGTACGACACGTCCACCATGTCCTGGTCCGACAGCGCCACCGCAAAGCCCTTCATGATGGCGTTGTCGCGCTTGCCCGACTTGAACTCCTGCAGCTGCTTGACCAGGTACTCGGGGTGCTGCTGCGCCAGCACGGGGTGCACCGGCGTGTTGGAGTTGCCGTTGGCCGCGTGGCAGGCCACACAGACCTGGTTGTACAGCGCCGCGCCCTTGTTGAGGTCGGGCTGGGTCGCCTGCGCCTGAGCAGACAACGACAAGGCGGCGAGCGCGCAAGCGCCAATGAGGGAGGCGATGGATTTCATTTCGTGTGCAGGGGGCGTCAGGGGGCTACAACAAGTGCGTCTTGATCCAGCCAAAGGGGTGCGGACGCACAAACGTCGGGATTTTAGCAAAACACGCTCCCCGCCTGACACAGTGCAGCGTGGCGGTGTCAAAATCCCCACTCAATGAAAAAAGCACAACCTTCCTCCGCTCACCACCCGTATCCGCGCCACGCACCCAAGGTCGATGCCGCCGCCGCGCAATTGGCGCACAACTGGCTGCACACCGCCCGCTTCCTGACCGAGGCGCCCCAGCTGCACCACCTGCCCGCGCTCGACGTGCCCGAGATCGCCTTTGTCGGCCGCTCCAACGCCGGCAAATCCACCAGCATCAACACCCTGACGCAACAAAAACGGCTGGCCTTTGCCTCCAAGACGCCCGGGCGCACCCAGAGCATCAACCTGTTTGCGCTGGGCAAGCAGGGCGCGGTCGATGCCGTGCTGGCCGACCTGCCCGGCTACGGCTACGCCGCCGTGCCGCAAGAGGCCAAGCGCCGCTGGCAGCAGGTGATGGCCAACTACCTCGTCAGCCGCCCCAACCTGTGCGGCATTGTGCTGCTGTGCGACCCGCGCCTGGGCCTGACCGAGCTGGACGAAGCCCTGCTCGAGATCATCCGCCCGCGCGTGGAAGAAGGCCTGCAATTCCTGGTGCTGCTGACCAAGGCCGACAAGCTCACCCGCACCGAGGCGCAAAAAGCCTTGTCCATCGCCAAACTGCAAGCCGGTGGCGGCCAGGCCATGCTGTTCTCGGCCCTGAAGAAACAGGGGCTGGACGAAGTGGCGCTGCTGCTGCGCGGCTGGGTCGATGCCGCCACGCCCGCAACCCCTCCGCCAACCGATGAAGCAGAAGGAGCCGCTGCCGCAGAGGACGCCGACGCAACGGGCGCGCCGGACGCCTGAACCAGCGCCTCAGCGGCGCGGGTACAAGCTGGGCTGCCCCGGCGGGCGGGTCTTGAAGCGTTTGTGTACCCAGTAATACTGCTCGGGCATGGTGCGGATCATGGCCTCCAGCCGCTGGTTGCTCAGCGTCACGTCGGCCAGCAGGTCGCCCGTCGGGTAATCGGCCCACGCAGGCCAGATGCGCACCTCGTAGCCAGCAGCGGTCAGGCGTGCCGTCACCGGCACCACCTGGGCCCGGCCCAGCTTGGCAAAGCGCGGCAACGACGTGAGCGTGGCCGCTGGCACGCCAAAGAACGGCGCAAACACCGAATCGCCCAGCCCGTGGTCCATGTCGGGCAACACGTACAGCGGCTCACCGGCGCGCAGCGCACTGACAAGAGGCTTGAGGCCCTCGCGCTTGGCCACGATGTGCGGCTGCCCGAAACGCTGGCGGCCGTGCTCCATCCAGCGGTCCACCACCACGTTGTCCTGGTGCGCGTAGATGCCACAAAAACGGCGCGGCAGGTGCGCGGTCAGGGCCGTCCAGCCCGCGTCCATGCCCACAAAATGCGGCGCAAACAGCACGCTGGGCGTATCGCCCTGCAACGCGGCCACGTCCCCCACCAGTTGCAGGCGCTGGCGCACCGTGGCCGCATCGGCACCCCACAACCAGCCCCGATCCAGCCACGCCTGCGCAAAGTACACAAAATGGCGCCGCACCGCGCGCTGGCGCTGCACCTGCGGTAGCTCAGGGAAGCACGCCGCCCAGTTGGCCAGCGCCACACGCCGCCGCTGCGGCACCACGCAATACAACACCTGCCCCAGCGCCCAGCCCAGCCCGCGCACCCAGCGCAGCGGCAAGCGCGCCATCAGCCCCATCAGCCCGTGCAGCCAGGCCCGCTGCAGTGCCTCGTGCCACGCCGCCATCAGGCACCCCGGGGCTGCTTGTAGCGGGCATAGGCCCACAGGTACTGCTCAGGTTTCTGGCGCACCAGCCACTCCATCGCCTGGTTGAGCTGCGTGGCGGCCTGCACCGGGTCGGCGGCCAGCGACTCGGGCACGGCGTGCTGCAACGGGCACACGCGCACCACATAGCCCCGGCCCCAGCTCAGGCGCTCGCCCCAGATCAGCAGCACCTGCACCCCCGGCTGGCGCGCAAAGCGGGCCGACAGCGTCATGGTGTAGGCGTCGCGGCCAAAAAACGGCGCCCACACCCCCAGCCCATCAGGTGGCACCTGATCCGGCAACAAGCCCACCGCCTGCCCGGCCTTGAGCGCCTGCATCAACTGCTTGACCCCGGCCAGCGTGGTGGGCGCGGTGTGCAAGCCGGGGCGCTGGCGCGCCCGCTGCAGCAGCGGTGCCAACGCCGCCTTGCGCGGTGGCCGGTACAGCACCGTCACCGGGCAACCCAGCGGGGCAAAGCGCGCCGCGTAGGCCTGCGCCGTGATCTCAAAGCAGCCCAGGTGCGGCGTCAAGAACACCACCCCCTGGCGTTGCGCCAGCGCGGCCTCCACGTGCTCGGCGCCCTCCCAGCGCACCGGCACCGGGCGCCCCAGCCACACGCGCGGCAGCTCAGTGATCTGCTTGCCCGCCTCGCCCACCGACGCCCAGCGCGCCCAGCCGCGCAACCCGGCCTGGCGGGTGTGCGCACGCCAGCGCCGCCGGTAGGCCGGCTGCACCAGCCACAGCCCCCAGCCCAGCAGCCAGCCCAGCGCGTGCAGGCACAGCAGCGGGCAGCGGGCGGCACAACGGAACCAGAACAACAACATTGCGGGCAAACGGGTTAAAAAATCTTGTTTTAGAATGGCCACATCGCCGAGTTACTGAACAACTTGCGGGCGATTCACAAATCCAGCTAAAGCGTTCGCCAGAGCACACCCCTTGCCCGGCGACCGCCAGGCAGTTCTTACATGGAGTGTATTCAAATGGCGAACGACTTTCTCTTCACCTCCGAATCGGTCTCGGAAGGCCACCCCGACAAGGTTGCCGACCAGATTTCCGATGCGATTCTGGACGCGATTTTCACGCAAGACCCGCGCAGCCGCGTAGCCGCCGAAACCCTGACCAACACCGGTCTGGTCGTGCTGGCAGGTGAAATCACCACCAACGCCCACGTGGACTACATCCAGGTGGCGCGCGACACCATCAAGCGCATCGGCTACGACAACACCGACTACGGCATCGACTACAAAGGCTGCGCCGTGCTGGTGGCCTACGACAAACAGTCCAACGACATTGCCCAGGGCGTGGACCACGCCTCCGACGACTACCTCAACACCGGCGCCGGCGACCAAGGCCTGATGTTCGGCTACGCCTGCGACGAAACGCCGGAACTGATGCCCGCGCCCATCTACTACGCGCACCGCATCGTCGAGCGCCAGGCCCAGCTGCGCAAGGATGGCCGCCTGCCCTTCCTGCGCCCCGACGCCAAGAGCCAGGTCACCATGCGCTACGTCGATGGCAAGCCGCACAGCATCGACACCATTGTCCTCAGCAGCCAACACAGCCCCGAAATGAGCGATGGCAAACACATGTCGCCCGCCTTCATCGAGGCCTGCATCGAGGACATCATCAAGCCTGTGCTGCCCCAGGAATGGCTGCAAGACACCAAGTACCTCATCAACCCGACCGGGCGCTTCGTGATTGGCGGCCCGCAAGGCGACTGCGGCCTGACCGGGCGCAAAATCATTGTGGACACCTACGGCGGCGCCTGCCCGCACGGCGGCGGTGCCTTCAGCGGCAAAGACCCGACCAAGGTGGACCGCTCCGCTGCCTACGCCGCGCGCTACGTGGCCAAGAACATCGTGGCCGCAGGATTGGCCAAGCAATGCCAAATCCAGGTTGCCTATGCCATCGGCGTGGCCCGCCCCATGAACGTGACCGTCTACACCGAAGGCACCGGCATCATCTCGGACGAGAAGATCGCGCACATCGTCAACGAAGTGTTCGACCTGCGCCCACGCGGCATCATCCAAATGCTGGACCTGCTGCGCCCCATCTACAGCAAGACCGCCGCCTACGGCCACTTTGGCCGCGACGAACCCGAATTCACTTGGGAACGCACCGACAAGGTGCAAGTGCTGCGGGATTTGGCAGGAATTTGAAATAATAAAATTATTTTCACCATAAAAATGGCTTTGTTGCACAAAGCCATAACGGGACGGAATTCCCCTGACCCCAGACGGAGTTATGCCACGGCCACCGTGTCCGGGGTGCCCAGTTGCGTGAAGCGGTTGAGCAACGCCACGCGCACCTGCAACTCCGCCACCTGACGCTCGAACGTGCGTGCCATCACGCGCTCGCCCAAGCGCTTGAAGCAGTGCATCTTGGTCTCCACCAAACTACGACGGTGGTAGCCGCTCCACTGCTTCCAGATTTTGCGCCCCAGTCGCTCGCAGGCCCGTACCGCCTCGTTGCGCACGTGCATGCCACGCTTGTTGGCCTTGACCTTCCACAGCCGTGCGTTCTTGCGCGGCGGGATGATGGCTTGAGCGTTGCGCTGGGCAATGGCTTCATGGCATGCCTGGGTGTCGTAGGCCCCGTCGGCACAGACGCTGCCTATCTCCTCGTCTTCGGCAATCTGTGCCAGCAACTCGGGCAGCATCGGCGCATCGCCCACGCTGTTGTCCGTCACCTCCACGCCACGTATCTCCAGCGTCTTGGCATCAATGGCCAGGTGCACTTTGCGCCACTGCCTGCGGTACTCGGCCCCGTGTTTCTTGCGTTTCCATTCGCCTTCGCCCACGAACTTGATGCCCGTGCTGTCCACCAGCAAGTCCAGCGGCCCTTCACCGCTGCCACGGTAGGGCAGTTGCACCTTGAGCGTCTTTTGGCGACGGCTGACCGTGCTGTAGTCCGGCACCGGCCAGTCCAGGCTGGCCAGGCGCAACAGGCTTTGCACCAGCCCCAGACCTTGGCGCAACGGCAAGTTGAACAAGCACTTGAGGCTCAGACAGAACTGGATGCTGGCATCCGAGAATTTCTGCTGGCGACCGCGCTTGCCGCTGGGTGCGGCCAGCCACTGCATATCGCGGTCGAGCCACAGGGTCAGCGAGCCTCGCGCTTTGAGCGCAGCGTTGTACTCGGCCCAGTTGCGTGTCTGGTAGCGGATCTTGGGGATGGCGCTGGCTTCACTCATGGCCCAAGGTTACCTGCTTCCGGGGTGTTTGTGCAACAAAGCC
>NZ_NWBQ01000042.1 GCF_002837135.1 Macromonas bipunctata
GTGTTGCACTCCAACCAACTGCGCATGCTGCTGTCGGCGCTGGGTTACGTGCTCATCGAGCGGCTGCGCGCCTTGGCCCTGCAGGGCACCGCACTGGCAACAGCTCAGGTCGATACCCTGCGCATCAGACTGCTCAAGGTGGCTGCAGTGGTCACGCGCAACACACGGCGCATCCGGCTGTACTTGGCCTCGCACTGGCCCAGCGCACCGATCTTCGCGCACGCCATGAGCCAGCTGCGCTCGCCCTGAACGCCGCGACAGCGCCTGGCCGGCGCGATGACACAAAACTGGCCCGCAACCCAAGCCGGGGTGGGGGTCGCTGCGTCCTGACAGGGCCGATGCGCGCGGGTGCGTGCCTTTGGCTCACGGCAATGACCCGTAGCGACCCCTCTTCAGGCATCAAAGTGACAAAAGAGACGACGGGGTGGACTGCGGTGAAATATCCGGGCTAGTCGGTCGTGTGTGGCCGATGCCAACTTAACCAACAGGACACAGACCCATGCCCAAGCGCATCAACCGTGAGTACCACAAGCGTGACACCGCTGAAGTGGACAAGTTCGTTACCTCGCTGCGTGACAACGCGATCAAGAGCGGCACCTTTGACTCGGCATCCGCCGATGATTTTGTCTCGGTGGCCACCAACCAATCCACGGGCGTGACCGTGCCGGAAGGCTTGCAGCACGTGCTGGATGAAGCCCCCGAAGGTCAGGGCAGCATGGTGCTGAAAACCATCCTCGACAGCATTGGCGCCTACGAACAACAGCACGGTGAAGAAGCCCCTGCCGATGTGGTGCAGCACGCCATTCATGCCGCCTACTCGACCACCAACCATGCGCGCCGCAAATACTCGCTGGATTCGGCCACTTCGCTGCACCAGGACAATCTGGCACTGCAACCGAACCGCGCCATTGTGGCCATCCTGAGCGCGATGGGCGATGCCATTCCGTTTGCCCACTACCTGCCCGCCGACATTGGTTCCAACGAGGCTGCGCTGGCCATCATGAGCCACAACGCCGGTAGCAGCTACGGCGCTTACAGCCAGGGCGACTTGATGGACGGCCACCTGTCGGGCGCCACCTACGTGACTTCGGCCCGCGTGCATAAGTCGTTCCCCGACGCGGGTACGGGTGGCATCACTGGCCAGCTGACCGCCGTGCAGATGAACGAAGACGAATGCAACCCGACTGCCCCGGCCTTGAAGCTGCTGCGTGGCCGTTCGCTGGTGTACGTCAACGGCGTGCTGGCTGGCCGCGAAGTGGATGCCACGGGCACCGGCAATTCGGCCATTACCGGCGACATCACCATTTCCGGCGTCAAGCACATTCTGGGCGGTTCGATCAACCCCGATACCGGCGCTTACGCCCTGACCTCGACCCCGGCCCTGCCCGCTACGGTGCCGGTGTTTGTGGAAGGCTTCATTGATTACGAGCGTGACGCTTCCAATGTGCCCACGATCATCACCGATGTGAAGACGTACAAGCTGCACGCCAAACCGTGGCGCGTCAACACCTTTGCCAGCATTGATGCCCGTACCCAAATGGCCAATGAACTGGGTCTTGACCCGTACAGCGAGAGCGTGATCGCCATTCAGGCACAGTTTGCCAACGAACGCCATTACCAGGTGCTGGCCAAGGCCCGCCGTTTGGCCGCATCGAATCAGGGTGCCTATGATTTTGACTGGCCGGGCCGCAACGGCGCCATGACCCGTAATCAGGTGTGGAGCGACTTCGGCAGCGTCCTGTCCGCCGTGAGCCAGCAAATGGCACTTGACACCATGAACCACGGCGTCACGCACATCTACGTGGGCAAGGACTTGGCCGCTCAATTCATGGCCATGCCGCGCGATATGTTCGAGCCGTCCGGCGTAGCAGAGCGCCCCAGCATTTTCCGTCTGGGCCGCTACCTGGGCCGTTACGAAATCTACTACACCCCGCGCGGTGTGCAAGAAACCGGCAACAGCGCCCAAATGCTGTGCATTGGCCGCGCCACCGACGTGACCCGCAACCCGTTCATTCTGGGCGACGCGGTATCCCCGACCGTGACCCCGCTGGCCGTGGGCGCTGACCTGAAACAAGGCGCTGGCTTCTACGCCCGCAACTTCACCGCCGTCAACCCGCACGAGCCTTCTTCGCGCGGTGCTGCGCTGATCCAAATCAACAACCTGCATTGATGCACCAGGGCGCTAAAAAATGGCTGAAAAAGTCGAATTGGGCGCCCTCTCTCCAGCAATGGGGAAGGGCTGCAACTTGCTGGTGGCTGACGCTTTTGGCCAGATGGCATATCCGCTTCGCCTCAAGGTGGTCAACCACATGCCATGCGGCTTGCACTACCCAAAACTGGGGCTGTTCCTGTACGACATCGGGCAAGGGGCAGAAGTCGAATTCAGCGACCGAGAGCAGCTAATGCGGCTGGCCTCTACCGTTGAACAAATGGCCGTCATGAGTGGCCACCCGTTGGCCGTGACGCTGGAATTGGTGCCGTCTGTTGCCGATGCCACCCCAGCGCCTACCAAACCCAAATCCACCACCGTCAAACCTTCCTAAACCACTGAGAAAACACCATGTCCACCATGTCTTTTACCCGTCAACTGGGTGCCGAATCCGGCGTACAACTCAACCCGCTGCGCGACCAGTCCGAGCTGCCCGGTTCCAGCAATTCCGATCAGATTTTTGGCATCATGATGCGCGCTACCCGTGGCCGCATTGATAAGCCTTTCGTGGTCGATCGCAACAACGTGATCCAGAAACTGGGCAAGGGCGAGCAAATCCGCGTCAACCTGCTGAATGAAGCCTGGGTACACGTGGTTGAAGCCCTGAACAACGGTGCTTACGAGGCTGTGGTGCAACGCCTGACCACCTCTGCCGCCAGCATCAAGTGGGCCGTGGTTCGCATGGATACCGCCACCGGCACGCTGGCTTACACCGTGGAAGATGACTTCCCGGTCAACCAGTTCCTGATTGCCGTGCGCCACCTGGATTGCTTCAACGATGGCATTGTGCTGGAACTGCACAGCGAAGAAAAGCGCGTCGGCGGTGTCAACCAAGACACCGACCTGCTGCACGTTCGCATCCGCGACAAAGACGGCGTGCTGCTGCACGAATTCCACGGTTCGCTCAAGCCCGATGCCAAGGACGATGTGGGCAATTCCATCTACCTGCCCGATGTTGCACTGGCAATGTCGGATTCCGTGGAGATTGAGGTCGGTGTTACTGGCACCGCCGCCAAGATTTTGACCACGGCCCCGTTCTACGGTTACAACGCCGTGGGTAAGCCGCAATGGGCCAAATCCAACGTGCTGGTGTGTTTCAGCGAAGGTGGCACGGGCTACACCCCTGCCGATTACGCTGCCGCCAAGGTCAAGCTGCAAAAGACTCCGTTGCAATACGCCTACATTTCCTCGGGTGGCACACAATCGTCTTCTATGTTGGCACAGCTGGCCGATTTGGCCTTTGAAACCAACCGACAATTGCGCTTTGATATTCCGGGTGAGTTGAACGTGGAACAGGCCGTAGCCTTTGTGGAACAAATCAATATCGGTTCCGCTGAAGCTGCGCACCTGTGTCATGCTTTTTGGGCGCCGTTGAAATGCGACGATCCTACCGGCGTAAATCCGAAGGGCCATTTGGGTGTGGCCACGCTCAATATCGCCTACGCTTGCGCCCGCAATGCCCAAACCAACCTCAAGGGCTTTGCCCCGAAGAACTACCCGGTGGCAGGCCGCGAATGGCCGGTTCGCCGTAGCCGCATTACCCAGCTGATCGACCTGAGCGACCAAGAATTGAACCTGCTGGCCAAGATGAAAATCAACCCGGTGGTGCATGAAAGCTACACCGGCGGTGGCCGCTATGTTTTCCGCGATTCGCTGACGTGCGCTATGGTGGAAGTGAGCCTCAAAAAGCTGATTGCCGTGGTCGATATGTCCACGTCGATTGACGAGGCTGTGACCAAGTTCGGCAAGGACATTCTGCAACTGCCGATGACCGTGGCCGTGAAAAAGATGCAGGACTTCCTGCGTGATCTTTTCGAGGGTGCGCAAGCCTCTGGCTGGATCATTCCGTCCACCGCACAGGAAATGGGGGGCGCCGCGTTCAAGTTCGAGGTCAAGCCCAATGCGGCCCGCCCCTACGAGCGCATGGACGTGTCGTACTGGCTGCGCTATGACGGCACCCTGCGTCAAGTGTTTGTCAACCAAATCCTGAGCCGCTAAGGAGGTTCCCCGTGAGTATGTCTGAAATGCTGCGGGGGGTTCTGACCCCCCAGCGCAAGCTGGATTCTGCCGATGGTGGCGGGGCCGGTGGCGTCCCTATGGGGGCTGACCAATACGTAATGCAGGACGTGGCCATCAAGGCGGCGGCGGCGGTGCAGCAATGGGCCGAAACCGACGATTTGGACGGCGGTGAGAGCTACGGCGATCGTCTGTTTGCCCACTTGATTGGCGTGGTAGATGCCAACAAGGACGGTGACATCACGGACGACGAACACGAGCTGCTGACGCTGGCCATTAACGCCGCCTGGGATTACATGGTGTCCTATGGCGTGTCTGAGGAGGATGCCGGTTCCTTGTTGAACGATTGGGACGATGGTGCCGCTGACCGCGTGCGTGAGTTGCTGGCGTCTGGCATGCCCGATGCCGATAGCGACGACGGTATCGACAGCTTTGTCTTTAGCGATCAAACGCCGTTGATGGACTCTGCCTACCGCAGCGTGATGGTGGTGCGTGGTGGCAAAAAGATGAAGGTCAACCGCCGGGTGGGCGCGGTGCGATTGTCGCCACGCCAAAAGCTGGCCATCCGCAAGGCCAGCATGAAAAGTCACTCGCCTGGCGCCATGATGCGCCGCATGAAATCCATGCAGGCGCGCAAAAAGATGGGCCTTTGACCATCCTTGCCTGACGGTACGGGCGCCGCGTGAAAACCGTGGCGCCCTTTTTTTTGGAGTAGAAGCGCATGGCCGATCAGATTGTTTACGGTTCCAAATGGGACGGGCTTTCACCGCACTTGATTGCCTCGTTTTACGAGGTGCGCAAGACGCAAGACGGTAGCGGATGGGAGCCGGTTCCAGACAAGCCTATTGTCAAGGCACCGCTGACGGATTCCAGCCTGGAAATGACGCTGAATTGGCAAAGCCCATTTGAGAATTCAAGCCCGGAATCCAAAGCCCCCGCATTGCTGGCCATGCTTCAATCGGGTGCGTTACAGCCGGTGGTTGATGCTGTTTTGGGCAACAAAAAGGAAGGAGCGACTGACCCTGACGCCAATGCTGCACAGCAAAAATCCAATGAATTCCTGAAGCAGTTTGAAGGACGCACCGGCATTACCAAGCTGAATTCAACCCAAGTTTTTACGGGCATGCCCCCGGTGAAAATCCAAGTGACGGCCCTGTTTCGGGCGTGGAGCGATTCGCGCCAAGAGGTGATGGGGCCACTCACGCGCCTGATACGCTGGGCACTGCCACAAGAACTGTCCCCGGATGGCTCCATCCTTGCGCGGGCGGTGCAAGCGGTCAAGGGGGAGCGCGATTACGTCAACGCGCTGCTGCCCTCAAAAGCCCCCGCCATCATTGCCATGCAATACAAGCTGCGCACCTACGTCCCGATGGTGATTGAGAGCATTTCGCACCCCATGTCCGGCCCCACCGACAAGACGGGGCGCTATACCGAGATGGCCGTCACGATGTCGCTATCGACCCTGACCGCCATAGATCAGGCGGACTTTTTTGCAATGGTGCCGGGGCAGAGCCGGGCCACGGCGCTCAAATAAGGCGGGCAGAAAAACCGCCAAAAACGCAAGCCGGGCATCTTCAGAATCGTGGCATCCAAGTTTTTCCCTTTGATGCCACATGATCCATTTTCCCGTGTTGCGTACCCAGCGCCTGACCGTTCAACTCAAGGAACTGTCCATTGGTGCAGCGTGCCAAATCGCTGCAATGCCCACCAACGCGGAACAGGCATCCGCTACCGCTTTTTTGCGCCACGCGGTTGACACCGTAAGCACTGGCCCCACCGACCCAGCCCAATGGACGGTACAGGAGCGCATCATGGCCATGTGCCACTACATGGCTTCCACGTTGGAAGACGGCCCGAATTTCAGCGTGGGCGCGGGCCACTATGGCGACTACCTGGACGGTTCCAGCAACGAAGCCGCTGCACTTGATAGCGTTGAGGTGGGCGAGCTGGGCGGTGATGTGTGGCACGTCCGACACCTGACCGGCGCAATGGCCGAGTCCATCGAGCGCACGGAGGGCGAAGTAGGCGGGATGTCGGGCTACCTGCACTGGGTTCTGGCCGCGATGGCGTTGCAAATGACGCTGGCCGATGGCAAGGACGATATGCCGCAAGACGGCACCGCATTGGACAACTACCTGGCCGACAAAATGCAGGTGATAGCCGCCTATCCCGAGAGCGACTTTATCGCCTTGCGCGCCATGTACGAGGACGGGCGCGACAAGCTGCACCACTTGCTGCGCATCACCTTCAGCCGCGACAAGGCGGCCACTGGCGTGATTGTGTTGCCGCAAGGGGGGGTGGCATTGCCGCCAGCACGATTTCCAGCCCATACCGGCATCTCGGGAATGGCGCGGGAAATGGTCTGATGTGCTGGGGGAGCTGGCTTTTAGCCTGGCCATCTACGCACACACACCAATCCAGCAGGCAATGGACGTACCCGTGAGTCTGGCCATGCAATTCTTTGATTCCAAGTCTTTTGAGGGGTGGAGGCGTTCTAAAGAGTCGGATGGCAAGGTTGCGGTGGCTGTTGTCAACCGTCTGAACGACGTTATCCGCGCCATTGGCGTACTCACAAAAGGGTTATCGAAATGATTGAGGAAGTTGTAGGTTTGCTGGGGGCATCTGTGCAAGGTGTCCCGGCCTGGGTGGCGGGTTCCGCTGCGATTACCGCCGCCGCTGGTGCGTTTATTGCCCACTGGCGCAAGGCCAATACCGAGGAACGGGTGGCCGAGCATGAAATGGACATCAAAAAGGAAACGGCGCTGGTGCGTCAGGTGCGCGAATTGACCGATGAGTTGCGTGAGTCACGTCAGGAAATTTTCCGCATGCACAAGGAAATGAATGAGATGCACGAAACGGTGCGCAACCTGACGCTGGAAAACGCCGACCTGAAAACGCACATTGTCCGGCTTGAGGCGAAGGTGGAGCATTACCAGCGCCGCTGTGATTCTTGCATTGCTGCGCCGCTGCAACCGTTCCAGAATGTTCTGGCCCAAACCAAAAAGGCGTAACCATGCCCATGATTTTCATTCTCCCCCACATGATGCGTTTGCCCTGGTGGCTGCTTTTCTTTCCTAAGCTATGAAACACCCCCGCGTTGCCATTTCCTCGCTGTTCCTGTCGGCTGCTACGCTGGTGGGTATTGCGCTGCACGAGGGTTACAGCCAAAAGGCGTATCTGCCCACGCCCAATGATGTGCAGACCATCGGCTTCGGCACGACAAAAGGCGTCAAGGCAGGCGACACCATTACCCCAGAGCGGGCATTGGTGCGGCTGTTGGAAGACGCTGGCACATTCGAGCAAGCCGTCAAACGGTGCGCCCCGGTGCCGATGCACCCGCATGAATTTTCGGCGTTTGTGTCGCTGACCTACAACATTGGGCCTGGTGCATTTTGCAGATCGACCGTGGCCAAACGCTTGAATGCGGGTGACTATACGGGGGCTTGCGACGCGATTTTGATGTGGGACAAGCAAGCGGGCAAAACCTTGCGTGGCTTGACCATCCGGCGCAAGAAAGAGCGCGATCAGTGTCTGGGGCTGGCTTGAGTCCGTAGGCGGAAAAACGGCCTGATTTGGCGGTCGTGGATTCCTAAAGTTGGATCGTCAATAACCAACCTTTTCAGGACACCATGACCGTATCCAATTCCGCCTACATGAAGGGCTTTTACGAAGACACCAAGGCACTGGGCGCCAAAGTCGTTAACAGCGACTTTACCCTCCAAATCGAGGGCTTTGAACGCAATTACCTTCTGGCCAAACAGTGCCCGTGGCCTGAGTTGTCGCCTGCCGGTGAGATCGAAATTCCGACCCCGCTGGGCGCTGCAATGTTCCAGCCGCAACAAATCAAGTTCAACCAGCAAGGCCAAGTTTCCCTGATGGAAACCATTGCTGGCACCGTCGATCAGATGATGGTGGACTTGATTACCCGTGGTGGCGTGTATGCCAACGGTGGCGCGACTTTCAACGCCAAAATCTACGAAGGTACCCCGCAAAAGTACCTGCGTTACAAACGCATTCAGGACTGCTTTATCCAGTTTGACAACCCGGATCGTGATTTTGAAAACCGTTCGCAAATCCTGATTTTCAGCGGCACGATGTTCTTCCATTACTTCGGTGAAGTGGTGCAAGGCAACTCCACCGACTACCGCTGATGCTGCTGTCTGAGCTGGCCACGATTTTCACGGGCAGCGAACGGCTTGCGGGCAACTTGCTGGACGATTCCAGCGTGTTGGCGCAAGCCGTGGCAGCAACGCGCCAGTACGCCGGTTACGCCCATCTGGTGGCACACGATGGCACGGTGCCTGAGCCTGAGATTGACGGGCACACCGATGTCACGGTGTCGGAATGGGCCATCATCCGGCCCCTGTTCCTGCTGTACGTGGAGCGTGAAACCGCGTTGCAGCTTGAGGCTACAAGGGTGATGGGGGCCGACGTGTTTGGGCGGTCTTCCAGCGAGGTGGCCGCCGAGATTACCCAGATGGAAGCCGAGTTGCCGCACCGGGCGTTTTGCATGCCGATTGTGACCGTCTGATGCTGCTGATTTTGGACAACGGGCGCCCGCTTCGGGGTGATTTGGTGGTATCGGCGGTGGTGCGCTATGACCTTGCCCCAGTGCCTGCTACGCTTGAAGCCGAGATACGCCTGGACGCCGATATGGAGGCGCGGCTGGCCACCGACAAGACTATCGCACTGGCCAATGGGGACGTGATGCGGATCATCAAGTCCGTGCGTGCGTCAGGACGGGCGGCGCAAGGGCAGCGGGAAAACGCCACCATGCGCATTACCGCGCTGTTGGATGCCTGCCATCAAGTCACGTTTGTACGGGCGCGGGCCATCATCAAGGAAAACACCCCTTTGTCGGGCCTTTACCGGGCCGCTGGCGCGTCTTTGCGGGCGGTGGATGCCGACTTTCCGGTGCAGCGTTTCTACTGCCTGGCGGGCGATACGCCTTCCTACCAAATTGCACGGGTGTTGCAAGAGGAAGGCGGGGCTGTGCGCTGGAAAAATGGCCGCTTGCAGTTCCTGCGGTTGCAGGACTTTTTCGACCAAAAGCCGGTGATGAACCTGCCTGGCAATGCCAGCGACGATACGGACAGTGGCTTTTTGGAGCGCCACGAAGTCCCGACGTTCTTCAGCATCCGCGACGATGCCACGCTGGTGTACGGCAACCGGGACAAGCCTCGCACGGTGCGCTTTGCCCCCCACAAAAACGAGTTGAAGTTGCGCAACATGACGCGGGTGTTGGTACACCGCAAGGTGTCCAAGATTGCCTTGAATGCGAAGCTGGCAGCAGGTGACGTGGTGCAGTTTGCCGGTGGTGACAAGTTACTGGTGGTGACGGCGGCCCATGTGTTTCAGTCGGGCACCGATGGTGCTGGTGTCAACACGTACAGCCGCCTGTGGCTGTCGTCATTGGAGGAATAGGCGCATGAATGAGTACGGTTTGATGCCGGGCCGATACCCCGCCGTGGTGGTATCGTATGACTGGCAAAAGCGCACCTGTCGCATTGAAATACCCGGCCTGACCGATGGCGGTGACGTGATGCCAGAGGCGGAAATTGAGTACCCGATTGGCGACAAGTCGCGCCTGGGCAATTACACGACTGAGATTGAAATTTGGCCCGGTGATACGGTGTGGGTGGCCTTTATTGGTGGCGATCCACGATACCCGGTTATCACGGGCTACCGCAACCCGCGCGCTGGCAATTCAGGAGATTGGCGGCGCTGGCACCACAAGAACATCGAATTGAGCGCCGATACCAACATCGTGATTCAGGCTGGTGGCAGCGTCACGATCAAGGCGGGCAGCGTCTTGATTGAGAGCGATTCTCTGACGCACAACGGGGTCAACGTGGGCGATACGCATATCCACGGCGGCGTTTTGCCCGGCCCTGCCGACACTTCCCCCCCTTCCAATTGAGGACACACCATCATGGCAACCGCAAGCAATTTCATTTTCACGTTCGAGGAACTGGGCAGCGCCAAAGACAAGGCGCTGAAGCAGGTCGTCAAACAGTTCACCAAAGCTGGGGCCGTGGTGGCCGGTTCGCCTGAAGTGGGCACTTCCACCAAACGCACCGCCGGTATCAGCTACCGCGAGGTGTTTATCACGTTCGTGGATTCGCAACAGGTGACGTTGCGTGTGAAGCAGTCGGGCGACATTTACCAGGTGTTGCTCAACGGCAAGGTGATCCCCATCAAGAACCAGGACGATCACGCCGCTGCTGTGGCTGAGATTGTCGGGGCCATGAATGCAGGTCGCGCCAAGTTTGAAAAGGCGCTGGTGGCAGCAAAGGTGAAGTTACCCGCTGGCATCCGCACTGCGGCCCCCAAAATGGAGCAGGTGTTGATGGAAAAACGCGATTCGCTGAAAGAGGCGATTCAGGCCGTGCGCGACGAGATTGCCAGTCTGACACCTGCTGCGGCCTGAATGGACTATGCCGCTGGCTTGCGGGGCTTGCGTGCAGGTTTGGTTTTGATGCCTTCAGGGGGTTCTGTGGCCAGTGGCAGGGGGCTGGTGAGGGTGTTGTAGCGTTGAAAGAGGAAGGCAACGCGGCTGGCATCGTCTTTGCCGCCTTTGTAGCCATAGGCCGCGTCCACGGCTTTGTCGAGCCGTTGGTGGGCTTTGAGCAGGTCGGCAGGCATGTTGCCGGGGGCGTACAGGGTGGCGAGTGAGCAGGGTTGCCCCGCATCGGCGCAGCGTTGTTCTTCTGCCGCGCGTGCGTCGAGGATGGCCTGTGCGGCGGCCTCGATGGTCTGATGTTGTTTGGCGCTGGGGTTTTGGGGCCAAGCAAAATTGTTGTAAACGATGGTGTTGGAGTAGCGGTAGTCGCTTTTCAAGCGACCGCAAACGGTGCGCATCCAGGCGTTGTGCATGGTGGAGCACAGGATGCCGAAGTCGTAGAGGCTGGCATCGGGCAGCATCATGTTGGCATCGCCGCAAATGATCTCATGATCCAGATAACCGATTGGAAGAAATGGGCGGTTCTCCGACGAATGCCGAGGAATAAGCAGATAGCGGTTGCTGGTCTGCCGAATTTCGCCAAACAGGTACGGGGTGGTAGCGAGTTTTTGGGTTGGTATTTTTGGGCTGGCTTCTCGCATGGCCTTGACAGCTTCCATGCGGCGCTGGATTTCGGGCGATGCCTTGCGGTCGGCAGCGGTGCTGTCTTTCAACCACAGACAGTAACGTGGCAGGTTGTTGATGAATTCGTCGGCACCCAGAAAGCGGCGGATGTATTTGGCCGCTATGGGGTCGTTGGTGCGGATGGTTTGCGCTTCCTCTGGCGACAGCAGCAAATGCCCGCCATCGGTGGGTTGACTACCTTTGACCATATCGAGTACGCCTGCGCACAATGGCTTGCGGCGCTTGTCGATAAACACCGTGGGCGCATCTACAAGGTATGGGTTGAGTTGCTGGGCGCTGATTTCGGTAGGGTCGCCCGCAATGTTGTCGCTGTAGTCAAAAATGCGTGGTGTGGCACATGGGCGTGGGGCAAAGCCAATGATGACGCAATGCACCGCTGCTACACCGGGGGCATCGTTGCTCCATTTGAAGGTGCGGTGGGCAAAGTGAAGGTGCATGGCCCATCGGTTGAGCATCGGGTTCCACAACACGGCCACTTGCTCGCCTTGCACAATGGAGTTGGTTGAAACAAATGCCACAGCAATGGCAGGGTTGGCTTGTGCGTAGTGTGCAGCCTTGAGGTACCAGCCTGCTACGTAGTCAAGTACGCCAGCGTGTTTCATGCCGGGGTCGATGGCACACACCGCAGCCAGATCGGCTTTTTGCGCTGCATTTTGGTTGCTGTAGCCCACAAACGGCGGGTTGCCCACGATGTAGCTGCATTGTGCGGGTGGCAGCACGCTGGCCCAGTCGGTCGTCAGGGCGTTGCCTTGCACGATGGTGGCACTGTCGATCAGTGGTACGCTGGGGCGGGTTTGCCCCAGGCGTTGCGCGGCTACCACGTTCATTTGGTGGTCGGTGATCCACAGGGCCACGCGGGCAATGTGGGCGGCGGAGGGGTCGATTTCAATGCCGTAAAACTGGTGAACGCGCACGCGCAGTACGTCGCTCATGTGCAGCAGGCCACGGCTTTTGGCGGCATCCCCGTGCAGTCGGTAGGCGATCTCAATTTCCAGCAGCCGCAGTTGTTGAAAGGCCACTACCAAGAAATTGCCGCAACCGCAGGCTGGGTCGAGCAGGTGCAAATTGGCCAGGCGTTGGTGCAGGTCTTTCAGCGCGGTTTTGTTCTGGCCCGCCCGTTGCAGGTCATCCCGCAGCTGGGTGAGGAACAGGGGTTCGATGGCGCGCAGAATGTGGCGTTCGCTGGTGTAGTGCGCCCCCAGTTCGCGCCGGGCTTCGGTGCGTTTGGTGCCTTGTTCGCGTCCAGCTTCGAGCACAGCCTGGAACATGCTGCCAAATATGGCCGGGCTGATGCTGCCCCAGTTGAGCGATGAGCAGGCCAAGATGACTTCACGCTGTTGGGCGTTGAAGTCGGGCATTCGGTGTTGGTCGGCAAACAATTGGCCGTTGATATAGGCGAAGGCGGCCAGTTCAGGGCGCAGGTTTTTTGAGCGGCGATCTGTTGGGGTGTTGAGTACCTCGAACAGTTTTCCCAGCACGGTGCCTAGGTCGGAACCGTCGGGCTGGGTAGCGGCCAATAGGCGATGGAGCTGGGCGTTTTCGCCAAAGATGCCGGTGTCGTCGCCAAAGAAGCAAAAAATCAGGCGTGTGAGAAACGCTTCCAAGTCGCGGCCTTGGTAGCCGTCACCATCGAGCACTTTGTGCAATTCTGCAATGGCCTGTGAGGCTTTGACATCGACGCTGGGTTGCTCCAGAAAGCCGGTTTCGGTTTCGTCGGGCAGCAGGAATTTGAACAGTTCGGCCTTTTCAGGCAGTTCATGGATGGCGCATTCGGTGATGACGGGCTTGAGCAGGTTGCTGAAGTCGTAGAGCCGGATTTTCTGGAAGTTGCACAGCACGGCGTAACGCGGCTGTTCGCTGGGAGGCAGCAGGCTGTAGTAGCCCTGCAATTGTTCGATTGCGCTGCTGAGGTCAACGTGGCTGCCTTTGTGTTCCACGATCAGTTTGCCGGGAATAAAGGCATCAATGTAGTTGTTCTTTTTGTTCAGTTTCAGCCGGTACTCAAATGCTTTGGCCAGCGTGGGTTCGCCGACGTTGTAGCAGCGAAACAGGGCGTTCCAGTACGCCTGCGCTTGTCCACGTTCGTAGTTGGCGTGCTGGTAGTGCTCAACGAAGGCGCGTAGCTGCTGGCGTATGGTGGGCCAGTCCACGACGGTGGCGGCTGATGGGGTGGTTTTTTTGCCCGAATTGAGCGTGTGACGGGTGGCCATAGGTGTGCGGTGCTGAAGTGGTGTGTGTGAACGCATTTTCAGCGAAAAACAGCAGCGGAAAATCTCAACAATTTCCATGCGCGGGCAAACTAGGATGGCCGCATCTGAGAATTTACCCACAGGAAAGACTGAAACCATGCTCAAACGTGTGCATTGGAACGCTGACGCACAGCCCTATGGCCAGACATTAGACCGGGTGTTGTACGACTTGCGACGGACAGACTCCGGCAACCTGCTGCTGGATGCGGTGAGCATGACGGACATTTTGGAGGATTCGGACGGCGTGCTGCTGTTTGATGCCATGACCACGCCGTTTGCGCGCCTGCCCCGCATGATGGAGATGCTCAAGGGGGCCATGCAGCATTTCAGCGCCACGGTCAAGCCGCTGGATATGACGATCTCTGAGCCGTTTTCAGCGCGGGGCGTGGCCAACGTGTCGGCGATTTTCTCGCTGTCGGACGGGCAGAATCTGTCGGTGTATTTCCACAACCCGGACACCAAACCCAAGAGCATCGGCGCGAACGATGAAATGATTTCTTGGAAATGGATGCTCAATAAGCTGGACGTGACGATTGTGGTGGCACCTGAGCGCGGCAAGGAATTGAACATCCGCGAAGTGGCACGGCGCATCATGAAGCTGGCGGAGAAAAACAGCGCGGCATTCCAGCGGGCCAATGGCAAGCGGGCCGAGCGCATGAAAAAGATCGAGGGCTTGAAGGAGGAAGTGGCCGCGCTGGAATTGGAATTGACGCAAGCCCAAAAGGACTTGGAGGTGGCCAAGTTGGCAGCGGAGGATCGGGCGATTGCGAAGGCCGACAACAAGAAAGGCGATGTTGTTGTGGCTATGGGCAGAGATTTTTTAGAAAACAAAATTGATGGGGCGGCAGCAACAGATATTTGGAATGAGACAATTTCAAAATTTGAAGGAGATACTTTCAAGGCATCAATGTCTATTTACAAGGAAAAGCTCCAAGGGACTTACGTTAAAACGGTTGCTGGCAATGTCCTGATGACTGGCAAGGGTGGCGGAGAGTTGCGTGGATGGGCTGGAAATCGACCCCTGCTTGCTGAAACCATCCCGTTCATTCCTCAGATTCTTCGATCTGCAACTGAATACGAGGATGAACCACTCTCGAAAGACAGAAAAGGTGATTTTTATGCGTTCCGTAAATTTCAAGCCTTGCAGAAATTGCCATCGGGATCAACTGTAAAAGCTGTCATCAAGGTTGGGGTCAGGTCAGATGGCGCTATGTTTTACCACTTGCGATCAGATGAATATGTGCTTGATTCGGCAAAAAAAGAAGCCATGCCGGAAAAACCGAGCATGGCCTCTGTGGGAGAAGGTTCGCCGGACTTACTCAACGGTTACTCTGCCAACTCCTTGATGGACAGTATAGGAGGGGACTCTAGTGGTGTCAACATCGAAATTCTTGAAGCATGGGACATCAACGGCAACCCCATCGACCTCAATGAAGTAGCAACTGTGCAACCAGACCCGGCGGTTGGCGGCTTGCCAGATGGCTTAACCCCCGAAGGCCGCGAAAGCAAGGTGAAAACCGCCAAGGGCAACGAGGTGGTAACGGGCTTTACCGTGGTGGAGGCCGATACGCTGATTACGAGCCACGATGCGGAATCGGGCACGCCCAATCCGGCTTTCCCACCCGAGCTGCAACCGCGTGACCGGGGCCGTGACACGTCGCGGGCGTGGGTAATCAAGACCGCTGGCAACCTTGACCCGGAACAGCTGGGCAGCACACGCCGGGCTGATACCGGGGCACCGATTGTGGGGCCAGATGGCATTGTGGAGTCCGGCAACGGGCGCACGATGGCGATTGTGCTGGCCTACGCCCACGGCAAGGCCGCTGAGTACCGGGACTGGCTGGAATCTGAGGCGGAATACTTCGGTTTGTCGGTCAACAAGGTGAAGGCGATGCGCAAGCCCGTGTTGGTGCGGGTGCGCACCAGCCAGATTGACCGCGCCGCGTTTGCGGTGGAGGCGAACCAAGACGACAAGCTGGCCATGACCGCCACCGAGAAGGCCCGAGCCGATGCGCGCCGCCTGACGGACGACATGATCGCGCTGATGACGGACAACGGGGACTTGACTGCCGTGGCGAACCAGCCCTTCCTGTCGGCTTTCTTGAAGTCGCTGGGGGACGCTGAGGCCGCCCAATACAGCACCAGTGACGGCAAGCCCACGTCCACGCTGATTGCCCGCGTGCAGGCCGCGATTTTTGCGAAGGCGTACAACGATGACCGACTGCTGGAGTTGACCGCTGATGCTGCGAAGCCCGAGATTGCCAACATCATCAGCGCGTTGAACTTCGCCGCGCCCGAGTTCATTCAGGCCGCCGCACTGGACACCGAAGCCAGCGATGCCGCCAGCAAGAAGTTAGTGGACAGCATTGAAACGTCGTTGAACGCGCAGGCGGTGAACGCGATTCTGGGGGCCACCAATGTGCTCAAGCAGGCCAAAGAGGCCGGGATGCAGGTGGACGAGTTCATCAAGCAACAGGGGTTGTTTGCGGACATTGACCCGGCGGTGGCCGCGATGGCGGTGTTCATTTCCAAGAACAACCGCAGCGGCAAGCGCATGGGCACGGCATTCAAGGCGATGGCCACGTTTGTGAAGGGTGAAATCCAGCGCCGTCAGACCGCCGACATGTTTGGTGCCCCAGAGCCGATTGGCTTTGAGGAGATTGTGGCCGCTGCGAACCGCGAAATGGATCGGGTGTTTGGCGAGGGGTCGTTTGCCATTGAGGTGGGCGATTTGTTTGCCAGCAAGAACGACCCTGAGCCAACGCCACCACCTACCGAAGCACCAACACCGCAACCGACACCAGACCCCATGCCAACACCTGCCCCGCAAGACCCCGGTAAAGCCACTGCCATTGCCATGATGCAAGCCATCATCAACGGCACCACAGACCCACTTACCGCTGACCTGGACGTGCTGGAACAGGCGTTTACCAGCTACCAAGATGACGCTGAAGTTGCTGCGCTGTTTGAGCGTGCAGTTGATGTGGTGATGAACGCCGAAGCCAAGGCCACCGAAGGGATTTGACCGTGAACGCACTGGAACGACTCAAGCTAATCAAGCGCCTGCGAGAATTGCGGGTTGAAGCGGATGGACTGGGGGCTGGTGGTGCCGCCGCCATGCGCAAACTGAAGATTGCCAAGGAAACCCGCGAAATCCGGCAAAAGCTGGGACTGGGTGGCAATGCCGCTGCGCCGGAACCGCAAGCCACGGGCACCTTCCAATCCATTGCAGCGGGCATGCCGAGCATGGTGAGTGCGGAGCGCCCGATGGACGTACCGGATGGCTGGGTGGTGATGAACGCGCCGCGCCCGCTGGTGGGCACGCAGACGATGGCGGACGGGCCGATGGTAGCCGGGCGCTTTTGGGCCGCTATCGACCCCAATGACACCGCCGCCGCCAGCTACGCCGAGGAAAACCGCAAGAATGGTGCCGTGGTGGTGGTGCAGGCCAGCAAGTCCGAACAGGTTGAAATGGCGCTGGTGGGCAATGAGTACGCCGACACCTACCGCAAGGACTACCGGGGCGAGGAGCTTTACAAGGTCTTGAACCCGGCAAGCGCATTGCAAGGCCGCACAGCGGGCGATTTGCAGGGATTGCTGGGGCAGGCTAAGGCAGCAGCGGAACAGGCGGGAAGGTGGATACCGGCACCAGGCCGCCCCGGTTATGACACCCCGGTGCAGTTGGATGCGCGTCTGTTGAAGCTGGCAATTGAGCGCACACGCGGGGAGCCGCTTGCAGGAAAGCCCGAGAAGCTGGAGGCGTGGCGCAACGGCACTGCCAGAACCAACACAGACTCAGAACCGATTGAGATCGTGTTCAACAGCCTGGGGCAGTTGGATGTCAACGATGGCCGCCACCGCATTGCACTGGCCGCAGAACGGGGCGAAACCGTCACCGCCTTTATTGACGGCAAGGACGTGCAGCGGGTGCAAAAGCTGCTGGCCGATCTTGCAAGCGAGCAAGAGCAGCCCGAAGAACAAAACCCCCACGTCAAGGCGTTGCAGGACTTGGCAGCGGGCAAGAACGACGGGCAGGGGCTGGAAGGGATGTTCAACATCATTCAAGGGGCGATAGACGGTCTTGAGGAGGTCAACCTGTTGACGGGCGACAACGAGGCCGCTGCAAACGCCGCCATCACGCACTGGGCGGAATTTGAGGAGCGGTTGAATGGCTGAAACCGCCCTCTACCGCGTGGAGCTGTGCCGTGACATTTTGCACCTTCGGGGGCAGCTGGAGCGGGTGCCGTTTGACAAGGCGGCATCGGCCAAGATTGCGGTGGACAAGCGGATTCGATCCATTCGCAAGGTGTTGCTGGGGCGACCAGGGCGCACGCTGGTGGACGATTTGATGGCACCATCGGTAGGCATGAATGCGCTGGCACAGCACATCAAGCAAGCCGTGGACTTGCCCCCAGACCAGCAAAATGAGGCACTGGCCTACGTGGGTGGCCTGTTGAAGATGCACGCCACCATCAACAACCAAGAGATGCAAGCTGGCGTTTTCAAAAACCATGCCGTCGCACTGGATGATGAAGCGTGGGCAACCATCAAGGCTATCCAGCCATCGGCCACCACCGACGCGCTGGTGGACAACGCGATTGCGCTGGGCAGCATTGGGGCCAATCGCCGCGAGGAATTGGCCGCTGCACTGGCCCAATCTGGCGACATGCAGTCCCGCATTGATGCGCTCACATTGGAGGATGTTGACCCGGTTTTGTACCGGAAAATTCAGGATTTGAGGGCGGCATGGAATCAGGGTTCGTTGCACCTGAGATCGCTGCAAGACTCTGCCAATGAGGCTGTGAGGGCAGCGATTCGATCCCGAGACCCGCACGAAAAAGAAGCCTACACCCAAGAGGCCGAGCGCATAAAGGCGGAATACACCACTGAAGCCAAGCGCGTCAACGCAATTGTTGATACCTTGAACAAGGACAAAACGCTGGCCCGCAAGCTGATGATTGAGGCTAGGGACAGGGCAATCGCATTTACC
>NZ_NWBQ01000043.1:0-24981 GCF_002837135.1 Macromonas bipunctata
CGGCCCGGAACATTCTCGCGGCGGGGCATCGCCGTCTGGCAGCAGGAATCCCCGCTCTTTAGGGCGGGGAGGATGTCAAGGCAAAGCGCCGTTCGCCCAGCGCCTGTTGTTGCAACACGGGCGCGGGCAAGTTGCCCGAATGGCGCGCGGTGGCATCGTGCTTGAAGTAGTAGCCCAGCACCACAGGCCGGTTCTGCAACGCTTGGGCAAAACGCTGGTCGTAGTCCAACTGCGGGGCCAGGGCGGCCAATTGCTGGGCAAAGCCGGGCTGATCGCGCAACGCACCAGCGGCCAACGCTTGCAACTGCGCCAGGCCTGAGCTGGCATCGGCTTCGGCAAACACCACGTCCATGCCCAGTGCGGCAATCTGTTGTTGCTCGAACAGCGTGTCCATCAACCGTGCCAGATGGTGGCGCGACCACGGCCATTGGCCCACCTCGGCCAGGCTTTTTTCGTCCAAATCCACAATAGCGATACGCTTGTCCAGCGTGCGCGGCATGAAGGCCCGCAGCCGCATGTCGTACACCATCGCTTCGAGCCGCTCCAGCGCCTCCAGCCGCCACCACCCACCCGCGTGCAGCAGCATCACCAGCACGGGCAGCAAGGTCAGGCACAAACGTGCGGTGTGTTGCAATGAGTGACGCATGCGGGGCTGTGTGATTGTCGTGTTGTCCCAGCAGCATGGCGCGCAGAGGCCGGACACGCCAGCGCACCAAACCCTACAACAGAGTGCGTTACAGCACGAAGTCGGTGTTGGCCAGTGTGGTGATGCCGGTCAAGGCGATTGAAAACTCCGCCGTAGCGTCAGCATCGGTGTTGCCGTACAGCACACCCGCATTCAGCCTGAGTTGACCGGCCTTGGTAAATGCCACGTTGGCACCAATCAAACCCGTGAAGGCTTGGTTGCCTGTCAATGCGGTGTTGGCATCGATGGTGGAGAGGTCTATCTTGTCCTGACCACGCACGAAGTCGGTGATGACATCGCGTGTGGTGGCGGTCAGACCCGATTCGGCCACGGTGTTGAAGTCGAACACGTCGTTGCCAGCGCCGCCAGTCAGTACGTCCTTGCCCGCACCACCAATCAGGATGTCGTTGCCACCATTGCCCTGCAAGGTATCGTTGCCAGCACCACCGGTGAGGCGGTTAGCAGTAGCGTTGCCGGTCAGCGTGTTGGCCAGAGCATTGCCCGTGAGGTTGCCCGCGACGGTGCCCTGCACCACACCTTTTTCGACGTTGGCACGCAAGGTGTAGGCGAGCAACGTGCTGTACACCGTGTCGGTACCGCCAGCCAGCGCCTCGTTGACCAAGTCGCTGGCGTGGTTGACGTAGTAGGTGTCGTTGCCGTTGCCCCCAGTCATGGTGTCTGCGCCTGCGCCGCCGTTGAGGACGTTGGCGGCAGCATTGCCGGTCAGCTTGTCGTTGTACTTGGAGCCGGTCAGGTTCTCGATGTTGAGCAAAGTATCGATACCCGCGCCGCCAGTATTTTGCTCCGTGTTGCTGGCCAGTGTTACGTTGACAGCAGCGGTGGCATTGGCATACGACACGGTGTCGGTACCAGCACCACCGTCAATCGCATCATTACCGACAGTGCTCAACAACACGTTGTTGCTGCTGTTGCCGGTAATGGTGTTGACGGCAGCCGTGACCGCAGCAGTGTCACTGCTGGTGACGGCCTCGACGGTGCCTTGGCCGTCGGTGTAGCTGGCCGTGACGCTGATCGTCTTACCTACGTCGGCCTGACCCAGCGTGTAGGTGGTGCCCGTAGCACCCGTGATGGCGGCACCGTTGGCCTTCCATTGGTAGCTGATGGTGCCAAGACCGTCCACGTCGGCCAAGGTGTTGGTTACGGTCAGCGCCTGACCTTGAATGGCGGTTCCTGTGACTACGACCAAGCCCGCCGGGGGAGTATTTACATTTTCATACGCTGTTGAAACGCGCAGTGTGTAGGTTCCGGTACCTGCGTCCATCAAGTCGGAAACACTCAGGTAGTAGTTGCCCGACACAGTCGCGGCATACGACATCAGTGGGTCGTCACCAGTTCCTCCGTTGTAAGCCGTAGTCCCGGTATACGACCCATTCGGGCCGTAGAGTTTCAGGTAAGCTTCCGCCGATCCTGTGCCCAAAGTGCCGCCACCACCGTCGGCACCGCGCAGGTCAAAGACGTACGTTGTACCGGCCACCAGTGCAACCTTGAACCAGTCCTCGTCCTGCACCAGCTCAATGGTGCCCGTGACTTGGCCGCCAACTGGCACCACTCCCGTGGTTGCAGTGGTGGCTGCGTAATCGTCGGTTACAGCCGACTCAGAAACCCGAAGCGTGTAGGTTCCGGTACCTGCGTCCATCAAGTCGGAAACACTCAGGTAGTAGTTGCCCGACACAGTCGCGGCATACGACATCAGTGGGTCGCCACCAGTTCCTCCGTTGTAAGCCGTAGTCCCGGTATACGACCCATTCGGGCCGTAGAGTTTCAGGTAAGCTTCCGCCGATCCTGTGCCCAAAGTGCCGCCACCACCATCGGCACCGCGCAGGTCAAAGACGTACGTTGTACCGGCCACCAGTGCAACCTTGAACCAGTCCTCGTCCTGCACCAGCTCAATGGTGCCCGTGACTTGGCCGCCAACTGGCACCACTCCCGTGGTTGCAGTGGTGGCTGCGTAGTCGTCACCCAGTAATCCAGTCCAACTTTCTGACATGTGAATGGGAAGAACTACATTCCCTGCGGTGTACTCTAATTCCCAGTCTCCGCCAGATGTAGCAGAGCCGGTAACATCAACGGAGGCTGCTACATCGGCTCCCGTCAAATTGGCTAACGACTGGACAAACTGCAACCCCACATCGCCCTGCGCCACGTTGCAGCCGTACAGCAAAATGTCGCCTGTCTCGGTCAAGCTGCTGCCGATGCTGGCCAGTTGCGCACTGTGACCAATCAGGTAGTCGCCATCCACCCGCGTGTTGCCCAAGTACAGCGCGCCTTGGCTGCCGTGCGACACCACGTGGATGGCCTCAATGCCGGTACGTCCCGCCAAATAATCGGCCATCTGTTGCAGCCCGCCGGTGGCGCTGTCGAGTACCACCACCTCGGCGGTCGTTGGCAGATATGCCATCAGTTGGGCGTAATCGCTGACGCGGGCATCGACAAAGATAAGGCTGGAAGTGGTCATGGCAGACAGTTTGGTTGAATTTTTGAAGATTATCACCTGAAAATAATTTCCAAAATTAAATCTATTTGCAAAACCTCAACAAAACGCCCGCCCAAAAACACCAAAGCCGGAGGGCACCTTGCAGCGCGCTCCGGCCTAGTGTTCAGCGTCGCCCCGGAGTCAGTTCAACACACGGGGCAGGGCTGGGGGCTGGCTTTACAGCAAACCTTTGAGCAGGCGGCCCATTTCCGACGGGTTGCGGGTGATGGTGAAACCGCATTCTTCCATGATGGCCAGCTTGGCATCGGCCGTGTCGGCACCGCCGCTGATCAGCGCACCGGCGTGGCCCATGCGCTTGCCAGCCGGCGCGGTCACGCCAGCAATGAAGCCGACCACCGGCTTCTTCATGTTTTCTTTGCACCACAGGGCGGCTTCGGCTTCGTCCGGGCCACCAATTTCACCGATCATGATCACGGCATCGGTGTCCGGGTCGTCGTTGAACGCCTTCATCACGTCGATGTGCTTCAGGCCGTTGATCGGGTCGCCACCGATACCGACGGCGCTCGATTGGCCAATGCCCAGTTCGGACAGTTGTGCCACGGCTTCGTAGGTCAGGGTGCCGGAGCGGCTGACCACGCCAATGCGGCCTTTTTTGTGGATGTGGCCGGGCATGATGCCGATCTTGATCTCATCGGGGGTGATGAGGCCAGGGCAGTTCGGGCCCAGCAGCAGGGTTTCTTTGAAACCTTGTGCCACGCGGTGCTTCATGGCGTTGCGCACCACCAGCATGTCCTTGACCGGAATGCCTTCGGTGATGCAGATCACCAAGTCCAGCTCGGCTTCCACGGCTTCCCAAATGGCGGCGGCAGCACCTGCCGGCGGCACGTAGATCACGGAAACGGTAGCGCCGGTGTCGGCAGCGGCTTCTTTGACGGTGCCGTAAATCGGCACGTCCAGAATCTTTTCACCGGCCTTCTTGGGGTTCACACCGGCCACGAAGCAGTTTTTGCCGTTCGCGTACTCGATGCACTTCTCGGTGTGGAACATACCGGTCTTGCCGGTGATACCTTGGGTGATGACCTTGGTGTCTTTGTTGATCAGGATAGACATGTTCTGTTTCCTTGGGCGTGGGGCTCAGGCGGCGGCGTTAACGGCAGCCACCACCTTTTGGGCGGCTTCGGCCATGGTGTCGGCGCTGATGATGGGCAGGCCGGATTCGGCCAGCATCTTCTTGCCCAGCTCTTCGTTGGTGCCCTTCATGCGCACCACCAGCGGCACGCTCAGGTTCACGGCGCGGCAAGCGGTGATCACGCCAGTGGCGATGGTGTCGCACTTCATGATGCCGCCAAAGATGTTGACCAAAATGGCCTTGACTTTGTCGTTCTTGAGCATGATCTTGAACGCTTCGGTCACTTTTTCGGGGGTGGCACCGCCGCCCACGTCCAGGAAGTTGGCCGGCTCGGCGCCGAACAGCTTGATGGTGTCCATGGTGGACATGGCCAAGCCAGCACCGTTGACCAGGCAACCAATGTTGCCGTCCAGGCTGATGTAGGCCAGGTCGAACTGGGAGGCTTCCACTTCCGCCGGATCTTCCTCGTCCAGGTCGCGGTAGGCCACGATGTCCGGGTGGCGGAACAGCGCGTTGGCGTCAAAGTTGAACTTTGCATCCAAGGCGATCAGGTTGCCCTTGCTGTCGCGGTTGAGTGGGTTGATTTCGACCAGCGAAGCGTCGGTCTTCATGTAGCACTGGTACAACTTTTGGAACAGGTCGATGGCCTGTTCTTGCGAGTCTTCCGGCATGCCGATGCCTTGGGCCAGTTCCAGCGCCTGTTCGCGGCTCAGGCCGGTGTCCACGCATTCGATCGGATCGACAAAAATCTTGACGATCTTTTCAGGGGTGTTGTGGGCCACTTCTTCAATGTCCATGCCGCCTTCGCTCGAAGCGATGAAGGCCACTTTTTGCGTGGCGCGGTCGGTCACGACGGAGACGTAGTATTCCTTCTGGATGTCGGCACCGTCTTCAATGTAGAGGCGACGCACTTTTTGGCCTTCCGGGCCGGTTTGGTGCGTGATGAGCTGCATGCCCAGAATGTCACCGGCCAGACGTTGCACGTCTTCGATGCTCTTGGCCACTTTAACGCCGCCGCCCTTGCCACGGCCACCGGCGTGGATCTGGGCCTTGACAACCCACACGGGGCCGCCGAGTTTTTGGGCCGCTTCGACGGCTTCTTGCACGGTGAATGCCGGGATGCCGCGCGGAACGGGCACGCCAAACTGACGCAAGATTTCCTTGCCTTGGTACTCGTGAATCTTCATAAAAAAGCTTTCTTGGGAGTCGGTCAACAACACGTCCGCCCTGCGGGCAAAGTGCCTGAACATTCCGGTAAAACAACACGGCACTGTGCAAGGGAGCAAGGGACACACGAATTCAGAAATGTATCATGCGGTAACGACTTTAACCTTGTTCCAAACTGACATAGTTTGGCGCTATGGTGTGACGCATACCCACAGGAGAATCTTGATGCCCCACATTTTTATCGATGGCGAAGCCGGTACCACCGGCCTGCAGATCCGCGAACGCCTGGCCCACCTGCCGCAACTCACGCTGTTGAGCATTGCGCCCGAGCGCCGCAAGGACCCAGCCGCCAAGCGCGAGCTGATGGCGCAAGCCGACGTGGTGATTCTGTGCCTGCACGACGACGCAGCGCGCGAATCGGTGGCCATGATCGACGAACTTAAGGCCGCAGGCCAGCAGGCACCGCGCATCATCGACGCTTCTACCGCGCACCGCGTGGCACCGGGCTGGGTGTACGGTTTTCCGGAGCTGTGCGCCACCCAGGCCGAGGCCGTGCGCACCGCCGAGCGCGTGGCCAACCCCGGCTGCTACGCCACAGGGGCCATTGCGCTGCTGCGCCCGCTGATTGATGCGGGTCTGTTGCCCGCAGACCACCCTGTGGCCCTGCCCAGCGTGAGCGGCTACACCGGCGGCGGTCGCCCGATGATCGAGGCCTACGAGGCGGGTACCGCCGCGCCGTTTGAACTGTACGCGCTGGGGCTGGGGCACAAGCACATCCCCGAAATCATGGCCTGCACCGGCCTGACCCGCCGCCCCGTGTTTGTGCCCGCCGTGGGCAACTTTGCGCAAGGCATGCTGGTGCAGCTGCCGCTGCACCTCGACCTGTTGCCGGGCCAGCCCACCTTGGCCGATCTGCACAACGCGCTGGCCCAGCATTACGCGGGCAGTGAATGCGTGCGCGTGCTGCCCGCCACCGACGACAACAAGCTCGACGCCGTGGCGCTGGCCGACACCAACCTGCTGGAGCTGCGCGTGTTTGGCAGCGACGCCCACCGCCACGCGGTGCTGGTGGCACGGTTGGACAACCTGGGCAAGGGTGCCAGCGGCGCGGCGGTGCAGAACCTGCGCCTGATGCTGGGCGTTTGATTTGCGCCACGGCGCGGTCAGGCGCATGGGGTATCCTTGCCCCATCGCAACTACCTTGTCCGACAGTGGCAGACCCTTATCCCAGTAGCGTGCCGCACCGCAGTGTGCGGCACGAAGACAAACGCGGTTTCCTGCAAAAACTGGCCGAGTTTATCCACCCCGGCCCCGACTCCAAAGACGAATTGATCGACTCCTTGGCCGAGGCCGAGGACAACGAGATCATCAACGCCGAGTCGCGCATCATGTTGGAAGGTGTCATCCGCATGGCCGACATGACCGCTGGCGACGTGATGGTGCCCACCCCGCACATGGACGTGTTGGACATCAACGCACCCTACCCCGAGCTGCTGCAAACCGTGATTGCAACCGGGCATTCCCGCTTTCCAGTGTTTGAAGGTGAGCGCGACAACATCGTTGGCATTTTGTTGGCCAAGGACTTGCTCAAGTTGCAATGCCAGTCTGGGGACACTGGCCCCGACGTGCGCCACTTGCTGCGCCCCGCCACGTTCATCCCCGAAAACAAGGGTCTCAACGACTTGTTGCGCGACTTCCGGGGCAACCGCAACCATCTGGCCATCGTAATCGACGAATTTGGCCGCGTGGCGGGCCTCATCACGATTGAGGACGTGTTGGAAGAAATTGTGGGCGAGATCGAGGATGAGTTTGACGTGGACGAGGACGCGGGCCACGTGCTGGCGCTGGCCGATGGCGGCTGGCGTGTGAGTGGTGAAACGCCGGTGGAGCACATGAACCAGACCTTTGGTCTGCAATTGCCCGAAGATGAGTTCGAGACCATCGGTGGCATGGTGTCGCACGCCGTGGGTCGGGTGCCCAAACGCGGCGAAAGCCACGATTTAAACGGTTTGCGCCTGGTGGTGCAGCACACCAAAGGCGGTGCGGTCAAGTGGTTCAAAGTGGTGCGCCTGGGCACTGGGGCCTGATGCCGCCGCTGCGCTGGTGGCCGTGGCTGCTGGTGGCCGGGGCCAGTCAGGCGTTGGCGCTGGCTTGGCCGTGGGCCGGTACGCTGTTGCCGCAGGGCCAGCCTGTGGCTTGGCTGCAATGGGTTGGGTTGTTGCTGCTGGTGCCGGTGCTGCGCGCTGCGCCATCGTGGCGGGCAACGGCGGTGCGCGCGTGGTGGTTTGCGCTGGTGTGGCTGGCGGGCACGTTTTGGTGGTTGTTCATTTCCATGCACACCTACGGCGGCTTGCCCGCTGCGTTGGCGGTGCTGGCGGTGTTGGCTCTCGCGGGGTTTCTGGCGTTGTTCTACGCTGCTGCTGGCGCGACGTTCTGGCATTGGCGTGGTGCTACGCCTGCGGTGCAAGCGTTGGCCTTTGCCGCGTGCTGGACGCTGGCCGAGCTGGCCCGGGGCCGTTGGCTGACGGGTTTTCCGTGGGGCGCAGGGGGGTATGCGTTGGTCGATGCGCTGGGCGCGTTGGCTCCGTATGTGGGCGTGTATGGCTTGGGCGCGTTCAGTGCCGGGGTGGCGGCGTGGCTGTCCGCTGGGATGCCGTGGCGCGGGCGCATGGTGCCGGTTTTGGCCGCATCAGCGGCACCGACCACGCGCTGGCTGGGGGCGGGTACCGTGGCCGCACGCGGCTGGGCGCTGGTGCTGGGTGCGGGTTGGCTGTGGCTGCTGGCCTGGCCCGGCGCTGGTCAGGTGTTGCAACAAGTGTTGCCGCTGCACACCAGCTCCAGCGGTCCGCTGGCCGTGACGCTGCTGCAAGGCAACATTGCGCAAGACGAAAAATTCCAGGCTGGCAGCGGTGTGCCCGATGCGCTGAACTGGTACGGCCAGCAACTGCGCGCAGCGGTTGCGCCCGTGGCCCCAGCGGTGGCAGCCGACCCAGCGCTGGCAGGGCAGGGCGCTGACGCGCTATCCGCTGCTACCGCAGTCCCGCGTCTGGTGCTGGCCCCCGAAACCGCCATCCCGCTGTTGCCGCAAGACATGGATCCTGCCTACTGGCGTAGCCTGCTCAACGCCATTGCGTCGGGCGATGCCGCCGTGATGCTGGGCCTGCCGCTGGGCAGTTTGGCCGATGGTTACACCAACTCGGTGGCGGGCTGGACACCGGGGGCGCTGGACTTTCACCGCTACGACAAACACCACCTGGTGCCATTTGGCGAGTTCATCCCGCCGCTGTTCCGTTGGTTCACCAACCTGATGCACATCCCGCTGGGCGACTTCAACCGGGGTACGCTGGCCCAGCCGCCGTTGCTGTGGGGCGGGCAGCGCATGGCGCCCAACATCTGTTACGAAGACCTGTTTGGCGAAGAACTGGCCGCTGGTTTTGCCGACCCCACCCGTGCGCCCACGGTGTTGGTCAACGTCAGCAACATCGGCTGGTTTGGCGATTCGGTGGCCATTGACCAGCACCGCCACATCTCGCGCATGCGGGCGCTGGAGCTGCAGCGCCCCATGCTGCGCGCCACCAACACCGGGGCCACGGCGGTCATCAACCATCTGGGGCAAGTGACGCACGAATTGCCCCGCCTGACGCGCGCCGTGCTGCACGCCCAGGCCGAGGGCCGCACCGGCCTGACGCCTTACGCCCGCTGGGCCAGCCGCTGGGGCCTGGGGCCGCTGTGGGCCGCTGGCGGGCTGGTGTTGCTGCTGCTGTGGCGCCGCCGCCGCACCACCTGAGTCCGGGTGCGCCAACCTGGCGCGCTTGACCAATTGCATTTGCATAAATACAATTGACACCCCTTGTTACATCTTGCAACGTGTCCGGTGCCTGACCCAGACCACGCTGGCGGTACACAGCGGAGTCCAGACCAGCGGCAGCCACGCCGCCGCCGCCCGGCCACGCTCGAACAGCGCGAAGGCGTGCTCGGTCATCCAGGTGAAGGCCACCACCGTCAGGCCCGACAGGATGCCAAACGCCAGCACCACGGTGCGGGTCTGCCACGTCCTGCGGTCGATGATCTCGGACCGCAGCGACTTGATGATGCGGGGGTCTTGCTGCTCGCTCATGGTGGTGCCTTTGCCGCAGTGCGCTCACAGCTCGGCCAGCGGAATGCCGCCCGCACTCTCGTCCGCCTGCAGCATGTGGACCAGCTGTGCCAGGTGGTGCTGCAGCTGCGTCAGGGTGGTGGGGGGCAGCTTTTGCAGGGCTTCGGGCAGCACGCCTTCGTAGGGGCCGGGCGCGCCTTGCAGCAGCGTCAGGCCCGCCGGTTCCACAAACAGCTGCACGTTGCGCCGGTCGATGGTGGACTTTTGCAGCTGCACCAGCCCGCGCTTGACCAGCTGGCGCACCAGGTTGCTGGCGGTGGACTGGTGGATGTCCATGCGCCGCGCCAGCTCGTTGATGCCGATGCCGGGCCGCTCGCGCACCACGTGCAGCGCCCACACCTGGGCCCCGCCGATGCCCACCCGCTTTTCCACCTGCTGGAAGTGCGTGCGCACGGCGTTGAACACCACCCGGAACTGGCGCAGCACCTGCGCCGCCTGTTCGCGCTGGTGGTCTGGCAAGGAAGGTGGCACGGAGGCGGTAAGCGACTGGTCTGGCACGGCGGTGAAATAATGACGGTTGGCAATTCAATACACCGGGCATCATGCACCAGCGCGGGCGTGCGCACACGTGCCCATGCAACAATTTTCAGGGGGTGGCACACCGCAGCTGTGGTGCAAGCGGCCCCGGCAGGGTGGCTGCGCCCTAGAATCTACGCTTTGCAGGCCCCACCGGGGGCAGGCCCGAATTCCTCTACCGATGGCGAATTGCATCGCCCACCGCAGGCACACCACATGCTGACCTTCCAACAAATCATTCTGAAATTGCAAGCCTACTGGGATGCCCAAGGCTGCGCCTTGCTGCAACCCTACGACATGGAAGTGGGCGCTGGCACCAGCCACACCGCCACCTTTTTGCGCGCCTTGGGGCCAGAGCCGTGGAAAGCCGCCTACGTGCAACCCAGCCGCCGCCCCAAAGATGGCCGCTACGGCGAAAACCCCAACCGCTTGCAACACTATTACCAGTACCAGGTGGTCTTGAAGCCCGCGCCCAGCAACATTTTGGAGCTGTATTTGGGCAGCTTGGAGGCGTTGGGTTTCGACCTGAAAAAGAACGACATCCGCTTTGTGGAAGACGATTGGGAAAACCCCACCTTGGGCGCATGGGGCTTGGGCTGGGAAGTGTGGCTCAACGGCATGGAAGTGACACAGTTCACCTACTTCCAGCAAGTGGGCGGTATCGATTGCAAGCCCATCACCGGCGAGATCACCTACGGGCTGGAACGCCTGGCCATGTACCTGCAAGGCGTGGACAACGTCTACAACCTGACATGGACTGAGCGCGCCGACGGCACCAAGCTCACCTACGGCGACGTGTACCACCAGAACGAGGTCGAGCAATCGACCTACAACTTCGAGCACAGCGATGCCGACTTCCTGTTCACCGCCTTTGCCGCGCACGAAAAACAGGCCCAGCACCTGATGGCGCAGCAACTGGCCTTGCCCGCTTACGAGCAAGTGCTCAAGGCCGCGCACACCTTCAACCTGCTGGACGCGCGCGGCGCCATCAGCGTGACCGAACGTGCCGCCTACATTGGCCGTATCCGCAACTTGGCGCGCGCCGTGGCGCAGAGCTACTACGAAAGCCGCGAGCGGCTGGGCTTCCCGATGGCACCCCGCGAATGGGTCGAGCAAATCGAGAAAAAAACCGCCTAACCGCTTGTTCACTCCATGACCACGCTCCCCCACGCCGCCCTGTTGACCGAAGTGTTTGGCCAGCACTGGCTCAACAACAGCTTGCTGGACGACACCTTCTTGCGCCACAAGGCGCAAGAGCTGGCCGCACAGCCCCTGCCGCCCGGCTGGGAGGCGTGGTTGCACGCGCACTTTCAGCCCGACACCTTGGCCCAGTGCAACGAGGCCCAGTTGGAAGACAGCCTGATTGCCCCGCTGCTCAAGCAACTGGGGTGGGAGGCCGTGCCGCAACAAGTGTTGACGGTGCAGGGCAAGACCGCCAAGCCCGACTGGTGCCTGCTGTTGCAGCCCGCCCACGCGCCGCAACTCATGGCCCAGCACAGCGCGGGCAGCCACCTGATTGCCGCCATTGCCGAGGCCAAGGCTTGGGGCAAGCCGCTGGATACCGGCAAAGCGCGCCTGGACAACCCGCACCACCAGTTGCAGGACTACCTGAGCACCCTGCGCGTGCGCTTTGGCTTTTTGACCAATGGCCGCCATTGGCGCGTGTACGACACCGACAAAATCACCGCCCGCAAAACCTTCATTGAATTTGACTTGGCGCAACTGCTGGCGTTGCCCGCCGGTGACGAACGCCAACAGGCGCTGGCGCTGTTTGCTTTCTTCTTTGGCCGCAACACCTACGCCCCAGCGGGCGACGCGCCAGCCCAGCCGGGCCACACCGGCATCGAGCGCACACTGGCCGAGGCCACCAGCTTTGCCGAAGCCGTGGAAGACAACCTCAAGGCCGTGATTTACGGCTACGAGGGCGAAGATTCGCTGTTCGAGCGCATCGGCAAAGCCATTTACCAGGCCAACGCCGCCGTGGCCCCTGCGCCGCCCACGCTGGAGGCGGTGTACGAAAACAGCATCATCCTGCTGTTCCGCTTGCTGTTTGTGGTCTATTTTGAGGACAAAAACCGCGAACTGCTGGCCCTGCACCCGTTCTACAACGAACACAGCCTGCAAGCCCTGCACCGGCAATTGCGCCACGACGTGGCCCGCCGCCCCCACCAGCACAACGGCATGCTGGCGCTGCGCCACCTGTTCCGCATGCTGGACGAAGGCGAGCGCGACATCGACGTGCCGCTGTTCAACGGCGGCTTGTTCGACCCCGCGCGTGCCCCGCTGCTGCAAGCGCCCAAAATCTTCGACAACACCACCCTGTTGTCGATGCTGGACCAGTTGCGCTTCAAGACCCACCGGGGTGATACCCAGTTTGACGTGCGGCGCGACTTCCGCCACATGAGCGTGACCCACTTGGGCCGCATCTACGAAGGCTTGCTGGAATTCCGCTTTGAGCGTGCGCCCGAGGCCGCCACCTACCTCGAATACCAGAGCAGCAGCACGGCGGGCAAAACGGTCGAAGCCTACTTTGACACCTACGACGAGGCCCGCATCCGCAAGGAGAAAGGCTTCAAAGTGCTGCGCGAATTCAGCGTGCAGGCCGGCGAGGTGTACCTCAAAAGTGCCAGCAACTCGCGCAAAACCAGCGCCAGTTACTACACACCGGCCAGCTTGTCCGACCGGCTGGTGCAGGCCAGCATGGCGCGCGCCTTGCAAGCGGGCAAGCCGCTGGCCCAACTCAAGATTTTGGACAACGCCTGCGGCAGTGGGCACTTTTTGGTGCAGGCGCTGGCGTGCCTGACCGACCTGGCCGTGCAGCGGCTGGAGCACGACCCCGAACTGGCGCAACTGCTGCACGAGGAACGCGCCAAGATCAGCGCCCAATGTGCCGCGCTCAACCTGCCGCACACACCCGACGACGGCCAAATCCTCAAGCGCCTGCTGCTCAAACGCTGCATCTACGGCGTGGACTTGAACCCCTTTGCCGTGGAGCTGGCCCGCCTGAGCCTGTGGATGGACAGCTTCATCTTTGGCACGCCGTTGTCGTTCATCGAACACCACATCCAGCACGGCAACGCCTTGGTGGGGGCCACGGTGCAAGACTGCATTGCCCACAACACCACCACCGGCGCGCAAGACGACCTGTTTGTGCAAGGCATAGCGGCCCGTTTTGACGCACTGCGCGGCGTGATGCACGAGTTGGATGCCATGCGCGACACCACCGCCGCCGAAGTGGCGCACAGCAAAACCTTGTGGCGCAACAGCGTGATGCCCCAACTGCGCCCGCTGTTCCGCGCCCTGAGCTTCATCACCACGCGGCGCATGCTGCTGGCCGAAGGCCAGTCCGCCGAATGCGAAGCCCTGGACAAAACCCCCGACCTGCTGGCCCAACTGTTCAATGAACACGGCAACGCCCCCACCCGCGTGCTGCAACAGATTGAGGACTACGCCCGGCGCTACCACTTCTTCCATTACGAAGTGGCCTTCCCCGAGGCTTTTGGCGGCAACGCCCCCGGCTTTGACGTGGTGGTGGGCAACCCGCCGTGGGACAAAACCAAGTTCAGCGACACCGACTTCTTTCCGCAGTACCACAGCCGCTACCGCAGCGCCAAAAACGCCGAAAAAGCCGCCATCCAACAACGCTTGTTGGGCAGCGCCCACATTCAGGCCCGGTACGATGAGGCGCAGAAGCAGACGGGAGCACTTGATGCCTATTACAAAGACAAAGACCTGTTCCCGCTGAACAAAGGTGCGATTGACGGCAACCTGTTTCGCCTGTTTGTGGAGCGCAACCTGCGTTTGCTGGCCCCCGGCGGCAGCTTGAACTACGTGTTGCCCAGCGCGTTGATGTTTGAGGAAGGCTCGCTGGCGTTGCGCCAGCACATCCTGACGCGGTGCCAGATGCCGTTCTTTTACAGCTTCGAGAACAACAAGGGCATCTTCCCGGATGTGCATCGAAGCTACAAATTTGCGCTGATGCAAGTCCTCAACGTGCCGCCCCCGCTGCGCCCAGGCGCTGCGCCGCAGGCCAACCCCGCCAGCGCGGACGACATCTTTCAAGCCATTCGCGGCGATGTGGCCATCGACACCGCGTTCTACGTGTTGGATGCCGCCGAGCTGGACGACCCGGCGCGCCATGTGCCGTACCCGCTGGCCACCGTGCGCGCGTTGTCGCCGCAGCAGTGGGCGCTGATGGAACTGCACCATGCCCAAGATGTGCCCATCTTGAGCCAGTGCTACGCCGCCTTTGCGCCGCTGTCCGCCAATTGGCTGGACTTCCGGCGTGAGTTGCACATGACCCACGATAAGGACTTGTTTTTAGAGCAAGCCGTAAATGGTGCCCTGCCGCTGTACGAAGGCAAGATGATTTGGCAGTACAACCACTTATTTGAGTCGGCGCAGTATTGGCTGGAACCCGTTGCTTTCGACGCGCGCTTGCACAGCAAAGAGCTGCACCGTATGGCCCAAAATCTGGGCGTACCTAAATCTGAAGTGGCCAAGTACGCTAACTCTGTAAGTTTTGACCGGGATTTTGTACGTCTGGCCTTCCGTGTCGTTTCCAGCGATACCAATGAGCGCACATTAATTTTTGCACTGTTGCCACCACGTTGCGGTACGGGTCACTCAATGTTTGCCAGCGTGCCCAAGCATTACGTATTGCAGACGGTTGATGGTGCTCACGGCGACAAAAAAGCAAAATTGAGTGTTAGCGTACAACCGGTTTCACCGTTGCGTTTGTTGTTTGCCTTGGCGTGGCTCAACAGCTTGCCAGCGGACTGGCTGGCGCGCTTCATGGTGCAAATCAACGTGAGCCAGACCTACCTCTACCGCCTGCCCATGCCCCAGCCCAGCGATGCGGACATTCTGGCCAACCCCGACTACGCCGCGCTGGCCAAAAACGCCTTGTTGTTGACCTTGGCCGCTGGCTGGGACGACTTTGCCACCGACCTGGCCGCCCCCATGCAGGCGCTGGGGGTGGGCAAAAAGCACGTGCCCACCACGCCCAAAGCGCAAGACAAACTGCGCGCCGACATCGACCACCGCGTGGCCCGGCTCTACGGCTTGCAGCCCGCCGATTTGGCCCACATGGTCGCCAGCTTCAAAGTCATGGCCAGCAAACGCCCCGAATACCTGACCCTGTTGCCACCGCACTGAACCACCCGCCGCCCGCATCGCGCAAAATCCATTTTTAAGCCTCTTACCCCGTACACAAAAACATGACGACACAAAATCTGCTGGTTGAACTCTTTGTGGAAGAACTGCCGCCCAAGGCGCTCAAAAAACTGGGCGATGCCTTTGCCACGGGCCTGTTCGAGCAACTCAAGGCGCAGGGCCTGACCTCCGGCGACACCGTGGTCACGCCCTACGCCTCGCCGCGCCGCCTGGCCGCGCACATCAGCCACATCTGGCTCAAGGCCGACGATAAGCCCGTGCAAATCAAGCTGATGCCGGTGGCCGTGGGCCTCAACGCCGAAGGCCAGCCCACGCCCGCGCTCATCAAAAAGCTCACCGCGCTGGGTGCTGACCTGGACCTGCACGACCCCGCCGCCGTGCTGGCCGCGTTGCAGCGTGCCGTGGACGGCAAAGCCGAAGTGCTGTTCTACAACAGCGTTGTCACCGGGGCCACGCTGGACGTGGGCCTGCAAAAGGCGCTGGACGAAGCCATTGCCAAACTGCCCATCCCCAAAGTGATGACGTACCAGTTGGAAACCGATTGCGCCTTGCCCGGCTGGAGCAGCGTGCATTTTGTGCGCCCCGCCCACGGTTTGGTGGCGTTGCACGGCGCTGCCGTCGTGCCGGTCAAGACGCTGGGCCTGACCGCTGGCCGCACCACGCAAGGCCACCGCTTTGAAGCCGCGCAGCCAGTGCTGGAACTGGCCCACGCCGACGTGTACGCCGACACCCTGCGCACCCAAGGCGCAGTGATTGCCAGCTTTGCCGAACGCAAGGCCGAGATCGCACGCCAACTGGCCGCCGCCGCCGCGCAAGTGGGCAACGGCTGCCGCCCCATTGAGGACGATGCGCTGCTGGACGAAGTGACCGCGCTGGTCGAGCGCCCCAACGTGCTGGTGTGCCAGTTTGAAGCAGAATTCCTCGAAGTGCCGCAGGAATGCCTGATTCTGACCATGAAGGCCAACCAGAAGTACTTCCCGCTGCTGGACGCACACGGCAAACTGACAAACCAGTTTCTGGTGGTCAGCAACATCAGCCCCGCCGATGCCAGCGCCGTGATTGGGGGCAACGAGCGCGTGGTGCGCCCGCGTTTGGCCGATGCCAAATTCTTCTTCGACCAAGACCGCAAAAAAACGCTGGAAAGCCGCATCCCCGGTTTGGCCAAAGTGGTGTACCACAACAAGCTGGGCACACAAGGCCAGCGCGCCGAGCGCGTGCGCGCCATTGCCCACGGCATCGTGCAGCAATGGAGTTTGGCCACGGTGCCGTTCACGCTGGACGACAAAGACCACTTTGACGTGCTCGACAGCAAAGTGCAGCAAGCCGCCTTGCTGGCCAAAACCGACCTGCTGACCGACATGGTGGGCGAATTCCCGGAGCTGCAAGGCATCATGGGCGGTTACTACGCCCGCCACGAAGGCCTGCGCGACGGCGTGGCCATCGCCATTGAAGACCACTACAAGCCCCGCTTTGCGGGCGACGCACTGCCGCGCAACCACACCGGCACCGTGCTGGCGCTGGCCGACAAGCTCGAAACCCTCATCGGCCTGTTCGGCATTGGCCAATTGCCCACCGGCGACAAAGACCCCTTCGCGCTGCGCCGCCACGCGCTGGGCGTGATCCGCATCCTGACCGAAAACCAGCTCCCGCTGGAACTGCCCGCGCTGCTGGGCGTGGCGGTTGATGCGTTTGGCGACCTGATCGAGCCACCCACCCACACCGTGCTGGACTTCATGCTTGACCGCCTGGCCGTGAGCCTGCGCGAACAAGGCTACAGCGCGCAAGAAGTGGACGCGGTGCTGGCGCTGCGCCCCACCCGCATGAGCGACGTGGCGCAACGCTTGGCCGCCGTGCGCGCCTTTGCCGCCTTGCCCGAAGCCCCGGCCCTGGCCGCAGCTAACAAGCGTGTGGGCAACATCCTCAAAAAAGCCGATGCCGAGGTCGAGCCCTTCGTCAACGTGGATTTGCTGCAAGAGGCCGCCGAGGCCGCCCTGTCGGCGGCGCTGCTGCACGTGGCCCCCGAAGCCGATGCCGCGCTGGCCCGTGGCGACTACACCGCCAACCTCAAGGCGCTGGCCGCGCTCAAAGCCCCGGTCGATGCTTTCTTTGACCAGGTGATGGTCAACGCGCCCGACCCGGTGCTCAAGGCCAACCGCCTGGGCCTGCTGGCCAAGCTGCACCTGGCCATGAACCGTGTGGCCGATTTGTCGCGCCTGGCGGCCTGAACGGAGCACTGGCCTTGTCTGCCCCTGTATCGCCTGCGGCGCTGCCGCGCAAGCACGCCCCGGTCAAGCTCGTGGTGCTGGACCGCGACGGCACCCTCAGCCCCGACCCCGAGGACTTTGTGCGCGCCCCCGAGGACTGGGTGCCCCTGCCCGGCGCGCTGGAGGCGGTGGCGCGCCTCAACCACGGTGGCTGGCGCGTGGTGCTGGCCTCCAACCAGTCCGGCCTGGGGCGCGGGCTGTTCGACGTGGCCACCCTGAACGCCGTCCACGCGCGCATGCACAAGCTGCTGGCCGCAGCGGGCGGGCGCATCGAGGCCGTGTTCTTCTGCCCGCACGCCCCCGAGGACGACTGCGCTTGCCGCAAGCCCGCGCCGGGCCTGTTCCTCGACATTGCGCGCCGCGTGGGCGTGTCCCCGGCGCAGATCGTCGCGGCGGGCGATTCGGTGCGCGACGTGCAGGCCGCTGCCGCCGCCGGGTGCCAGGCGCACCTCATCCGCACCGGCCAGTCCGCGCTGGCGGGCGACGCACCGCTGCCCCCCGGCCTGCCGCCGGACACACAGGTGCATGCCGACCTGTCGGCGTTTGCCGATTTTGTGCTGGCGCGCGATGCGCAGAAAGTGTCCGTCTGATGCTGGTGTTGTCTTTCCTGCGCTCGGCGCTGCACATGCTGTTCATGGCCGTCACGGTGGTGCCGTGGGCGCTGGCGGTGGTGGTGGCCGCGCCGTTCATGAGCCGCACCCGCGTGTATTGGTGGTGCGCGCGCTGGCTCAAGCTGGCGGTGGACAGCGGCGGCTGGATCATGGGCATCCGCAACCACGTCACCGGTTACGAGAACCTGCCCACGGCGGCCAACGCGCCGGCGGTGCTGCTGGTCAAGCACCAGTCCACGTGGGAGACCTTTGCCATGCCCGCGCTCATGCCGCACCCGCTGGCCTTTGTGTTCAAGAAAGAGCTGTTGCGCGTGCCCTTTTTTGGCTGGGCCATGGCGTGCATGGACATGATCCACATCGACCGCTCCAAACGCTCGCAAGCCTTCCGCCAGTTGCAAGAGCAGGGCCAGCGGCTGCTTGACCAAGGCACCTGGGTCATCATGTTCCCCGAAGGTACGCGCATCGAGCGCGGCCAGCAGGGCCAGTACCAGACCGGCGGCGCGTGGCTGGCCGTCAAGACCGGCGCGCCGGTGATTCCGGTGGCCGTCACGTCGGCCAAATGCTGGCCGCGCAAGGCCTTCATCAAGCGCCCCGGTGTGGTGGAGATCTCGATTGGCCCCGCCATCCCCAGCACCGGGCGCAAGCCCGAGGAGCTGATGGCCGAGGTGCAGACCTGGATCGAGACCGAAATGCGCCGTCTTGACCCGCAGGCCTATTCTTCTTCCGATCACGCGCCACAGCCATGACCACAGCCACCTCCACACCGGCGACCGCACCCGAGTGGCAGCGCACCTGGCGCGTGCTGGGCGCCTCGGCGCTGGTCATGCTGGTGTTGTGGGGGCTGGCGCCATGGCTGCACTGGCCCAGCGTGCCGCACTTCCTGATCTGGCACCAGGCGCTGGAGACGCTGGCGATTGCGGTGTCGGCCATGATCTTTGCCGTGGGCTGGAACACGCACCGCCAGCGCCCGCAGGGCCGGGTGCTGGTGCTGGCGCTGGGCTTTCTGGCGGTGGCGCTGCTGGACTTTGTGCATGGCGCCTCCTTCGTTGGCATGCCCGACTTCTTCACGCCCAACTCGGTGCAGAAGGGCATCCACTTCTAGCTGGCGGCGCGCTACGCGGCGGCGCTGGTGCTGCTGCTGGTGGTGTGGTGGCCGTGGTCGCTCTGGTCGTGGCGGCGCTGGCCCTGGCGCGTGCTACTGCTGTGGCCCATCAGCCCGGTGTGGGGCCTGCTGGCGGTGCTGGGTGGTACGGTGCTGCTGTGCGCCGCACTGCTGCTGTACCCGCACCTGCTGCCCGCCACCTTTGTGCCGGGGCAGGGCCTCACACCCTTCAAGCTGGCTGCCGAATGGGGTGTGATTGCGCTGCACGCCCTCACGGCGGTGCTGCTGTGGCGCCAGCGCGGCCAGCGCCAGCAGTTCAACGTGCCCATGCTGTTTGCGGCGGTGTGCGTCATGGCCATGAGCGAGGTGTTCTTCACGCTCTACCTCAGCGCCACCGACCTCTTCAACTTCACCGGCCACGTGTACAAGGCGCTGGCCTACTGGCTGCTGTACCAGGGGGTGTACGTCACCACCGTCACGCAGCCCTACCGGGCGTTGAACGAGTCGCGCCAGTCGCTGCAAGCCATCCTCGACGCGGTGCCCGACGTGGTGTTCGAGATCGACGCCCAGGGCCGCTACTGCAACGTCTACGCACCGCGCCCCGACCTGCTGGCCGCGCCGGTGGCCAGCCTGCTGGGCCGCACCGTGCACGACGTGCTGCCGCCGCGCAGCAGGTGGTGGACGCGCTGGCACAGGCCCGCACCCACGGCCACGCCTACGGCCAGGTGATCGAGCTGCCGCTGGCCAACAGCGCGCACTGGTTCGAGCTGTCGGTGGCGCGCAAGCAGGGCGACGAAGTGCGCGGCGAGCGCTTCGTGGTGCTCTCGCGCGACATCACCCAGCGCATGAGCGACCAGGCCGCGCTGCGCCGTTTGGGCATGGCGGTGGAGCAAAACCCCCACGCCATCGTCATCACCGACCCCGACGCGCGCATCGAGTACGTCAACCCCGCTTTTGCCGCCTGCACCGGCTACAGCGCCGCCGAGGTGCTGGGGCACAACCCGCGCCTGCTGGCCTCGGGCCAGACCCCGCCCGAGGTGTACCAGGCCATGTGGGCCAGCATCACCAGCGGCCACAGCTGGCGTGGCGAACTCACCAACCGGCGCAAGAACGGCGAGATCTACATCGAGGACGCGCTGATCTTCCCGATTGCCAACGAGCAGGGCCAGACCATCAACTACCTGGCCATCAAGGAAGACGTCACCGAGCGCAAGCGCGCGGCGGCGCGCATCGAGCAGCTGGCCCACTTTGACGCCCTGACCGGCCTGCCCAACCGCACCTTCTTTGCCTCGCGCCTGCAGCAGGTGCTGGCGCTGGCGCAGCACGCGCACGGCTATGTGGCGCTGCTGCACCTGGACCTGGACAACTTCAAGCACATCAACGAGTCGCTGGGCCACAAGGTAGGCGACGCGCTGCTGCAGGCGGTGGCGCAGCGCCTCAAGGCCTGGCTGCCCGAGCAAGACCTGCTGTGTCGCCACAGCAGCGACGAGTTCATGGTGGTGCTGCCGCTGCTGCGCGAGCCCCAGGCCGCCGCCCACACCACCAAGGAGCTGCAGCAGGCGCTGCAAGTGCCCTACCGGCTGGCCGACGCCTACGAGCTGGTGGTCACGACCTCGGTCGGCATTGCGCTCTACCCCGACGACGGCAGCGACTTCGACACCCTGGCGCAGTGCGCCGAATCGGCCCTGCACCGCGCCAAGGGCGAGGGGCGCGACACCTACCGCTTCTTTGCCCCCGGCATGCAGCAGCGCGCCACCCGCGTGCTGCAACTCGAAAACGCCCTGCGCGCCGCGCTGCCGCAAGAGCAGCTGATGGTGTACTTCCAGCCCCAGATCCGCGCTTGCGACCAGCGCCTGGTGGGCGTGGAGGCGCTGGTGCGCTGGCGCCACCCGGAGTGGGGCATGGTCAGCCCGGGCGACTTCATTCCGGTGGCCGAGAGCAGCGGCCAGATCATTGCCATAGGCGCCTGGGTGCTGCGCACCGCCGCACTGCAGGCGCGCCGCTGGCTCGACGCCGGGCGCAGCAGCCTGACGGTGGCGGTCAACCTGTCGATGGCGCAGTTCCGCCACCCCGGCCTGGTGCAGCTGGTGCAGGACGTGCTGCAAGAGAGCGGCCTGCCGCCCGAATGGCTGGAGCTGGAGCTGACCGAAAGCATGGCCATGGACCAGCCTGGCAACGTGACCGAGACCGTGCGCCAGCTGCACGCGCTGGGCGTGTCGCTCTCGATCGACGACTTTGGCACCGGCTACTCCTCGCTGAGCTACCTCAAGCGGCTGCGGGTGCAAAAGCTCAAGATCGACCAGTCCTTCGTGCGCAACATTGCCACCGACGCCAACGACGCCTCCATCGTCAACGCCATCATCGGCATGGCGCACAGCCTGGGTGCGCGCACCGTGGCCGAAGGCGTGGAGACGCCCGAGCAGTTTGACGTGCTGCGCCAGCTGGGCTGCGACGAGATGCAGGGCTACCTGTTCAGCCCCGCCTTGCCCGCCCCGGAGCTGGAGCGCCGCATCGAGCAGGGATTTGAGCGCGCCAGCCTCCCCTGAATGCGGTCTTTGCCCGACAATCGCTGCTCATGATGAACACCTCACTGCAACACCTGATCGACAACAACCGGGTCTGGGCCGCGCGCATGGAGCAGCAGCGCCCGGGCTTCTTTGGGCAACTGGCGCAGCAGCAAACGCCCAAGTACCTGTGGATAGGCTGCGCCGACAGCCGTGTGCCCGCCAACGAGATCACCGGGCTGGATCCGGGCGAGGTGTTCGTGCACCGCAACGTGGCCAACGTGGTAGTCCACTCCGACTTGAACGCGCTGTCCGTCATCCAGTACGCGGTGGACGCGCTCAAGGTCGAGCACATCATGGTGGTGGGGCACTACGGCTGCGGCGGCGTGCTGGCCACGCTGCGCGGCACCCGCGTGGGCCTGGCCGACAACTGGCTGCGCCACGTGCACGACGTCAAGATCCGCCACCGCCGCCGCCTGGACCACCTCAGCGTGCCCGAGCAGGAGGACGTGCTGTGCGAGATGAACGTCATCGAGCAAGCCGGCAACGTGGCTCTGACCAACGTGGTGCAGGACGCCTGGAGCCGGGGCCAGAAGCTCACCATCCACGGCTGGTGCTACGGCCTCAAGGACGGGCTGGTGAAAGACCTGGGCGTGAGCATGCGCCACCCCGGCGAGGTGGTGGACGTGTTCCGCAACGCGCTCAAGCGTTACCCGCGCGGCAGCGCCTGAAGCTGCAGCCCGCCGCCGCTCAGCCCAGCTTGAAGCGGTTGACGTTGTCCTTGAGCACAAACGCCTGAGCGCGCAGCGAACTGGCGGCGGCGCTGGACTCCTCCACCAGCGCGGCGTTCTGCTGCGTCATCTGGTCCAGGTGCGCCATGGCGCTGTTGATTTGCGCGATGCCGCCGCTTTGCTCGGCGGCGGTGCCGCTGAGATCCTGGATCAGCGTGGCCACCTCCTGCACCGACGCCACCACGCGCTCCATGGTGCTGCCCGCCAGGTGGACTTCCTGCGCCCCGGCCTCGACCTGATCGACCGAGGACTGGATCAGGCTCTTGATCTCTTGCGCCGCCTGCGCCGAGCGTTGCGCCAGGTTGCGCACCTCGGTGGCCACCACGGCAAAGCCGCGCCCTTGTTCGCCCGCGCGGGCCGCTTCCACGGCAGCGTTGAGCGCCAGGATGTTGGTCTGGAACGCGATGCTGTCGATGACGCCGATGATGTCGCCAATGCGCCGCGACGCCTGGGTGATGCCGTCCATGGTCGAGACCACCCGCGCCACCGACTGCCCGGCCTCGCTGGCCACCGCGCTGGCGGTTCGGGCACTGCTGGCGGCTTGCTGCGCCACGCTCAGGCTGTGCTGCACCGAGCTGGTCATTTCCTCGGTGCTGGCGGCGGTTTGCTGCAGGCTGGAGGCCGTGGTCTCGGTGCGCCCGCTCAAATCCAGGTTGCCCTGTGCAATCTCGTCGCTGGTTTGAGCCAAAGTTTCGGAGGAATCGCGAACGGTTACCAAGGTTTCATGCAAATCTTGCTGCATATTTTTCATGGCCTGCAAAAGTTGGCCAATTTCATCCTTGCCTTTGATGGTGATTTTTTGACTTAAATCACGTTGCGCAATAGATTGCGCGACACGAATAGCCTTATTGACACCATGCCCAATGGATCGGCTGATGATAAGTGCAAGTGTAAGGGCTGCTCCAATGGAGAAAATACTTACAGCAATCAAGGTATTCCTATTGAAGGTGTATTTAATTTGAGCTGTTGCAACTTCTTTCGCGGCTGTGTCAGCGACGTATTTATTGTATTCGTTGGCGGCAATGATTAGATTTGCAAGGTGCGGACGGCAGTCTCTGTTCATTTTTAAAACAGCCTCTTCTGCCGCACCTTTTAATGCTAAATCAACAATATTTAGTGCGATTGGCGCGTATTTTGATTCAGATATTTCTATCGCATTAAATAGATTTTGTTCTTTTTCAGAGATCCTTTGAATTTTTGAAATTGATTCTTTAAGTTTGGCTACAGACAAAGTTATTTTTTGATGTGCTTTTTCGATGGCAATTTTCTCGATTTCACGTTCTGCCAGTGTTCCAGCGAGTACAAGATTTCTTGCGCCGATGGCTCTGGCATTTGCAGCGTCAAGAATATCGTTCGCCAACATAACCCGTACACTGGTTTCATTGACATAGCTTGAGAACAAATCATGCTCATCTTTTACGGATGTTATTGATAAATAAGATACAAAAAATAATATAATTGCCAACCCTCCAAAAGAATAAATAAGTTTGTTTTTGATAGATAAAGTATTAATTAGTTTCATATTTTTTCCAATCAGTGATAATCAATGTTGTGTTTCATTTCGCAGAATTGATGCTCGACCATCTTTGCCAAAATCCACGTAACAGCAATGCTGCCCTAGAATTTGTTTTTGGCGATAGTGAATATATTGTATTTTTTAATTTCAAAGGATCTTTCTCCATGTGTTTTATGCTGGGATCATTAAAAGATTTGAATCCTATGTGCCATTCTGGAAACATGCGAACTTCAATGGGTTCTTGAATAATTTTGGTTATATTTTTGTGGCGCGGATCGTGCTCAATGCGTTCGTACAATTGATTGACGCTGATTTGTGGACCCTCTAAATACTGCATGATGTTGCCGTCATCAAACAAAAGCATTCCAGTAATTCCATAAGACTTATTGTTGTTTTTGGAATTTTTTAGTAAAAATGGCAATTGAAATTTAATTAAATCACATCCGCTGGATACATAAATAAGGTAGTTTAATTCCGACATGTTTGTGTAAAAAGTTGAATTAAGGTTGCACATCAATATGTAATATAAAAAATAAGAATCTTTATTAAATAATAAATTATTTTATTTATTAAAAATAATTTACAATAACAAGGTATGACGGATAGCCTTGCGTAATTGCTTCACGCAGTTGAATGTCCTGCACATGGCCGAGGCGTGACAGCCTCGCCAGAAAACAAAGGAGCACCCCCGTCTTTTTGGGGGAATATGTGGATGCTTGAGGTTTGGTCGATTGACCAGCCACATCGGCGTAGACCGATGGATTTGGGTGCAGCTACCTTGCGAAAGAAATCGCCGCTGTTGAAAACCTAGATACCAAAAAATAAGCAAAAAACACCAAGACCATCCCCTACCTTGGGCATGTTTTTTGCTGATGGCTAGGAATGGCCTGCTGCCTGCTGCCTGCTGCCT
>NZ_NWBQ01000043.1:25106-46450 GCF_002837135.1 Macromonas bipunctata
GCCTGCTGCCTGCTGCCTGCTGCCTACGAGAAGAGAGGTATGCATACCCCCCCATCGTAACACAAAATTGCAAAATATTTTTGAAATAACCATAAATATTTGATGGTTATTAAAATTTAAGAAGCACAGTCGCCGCCAACATGGTGCTTACGAAGTGATTGTTTTACACTGCACGTTTTCGCTTGTTGTTGGCATCTTTATCTGTGTTCTATTTATGGCTTTGATTCCTGTCACTATTCTTACCGGCTTCTTGGGTTCTGGCAAAACCACCCTGCTCAAGCGCGTGCTGACCGAGGCGCACGGCCAGAAGATCGCCGTGATCGAGAACGAGTTTGGCGAGGAGAACATCGACAACGACATTCTGGTGGCCGACACCGAGGAGCACATCATCCAGATGAGCAACGGCTGCGTGTGCTGCACCATCCGCGAGGACTTGCGCACCACGCTGCAAGACCTGCTGCAACGCCAGCGCCGGGGCCAGCTCGACTTTGAGCGCGTGGTGATCGAGACCACCGGCCTGGCCGACCCGGGGCCGGTGGCACAAACTTTCTTCATGGACGAGGAAGTGGCCGAGGGCTATCTGCTCGACGCCATCGTGACGCTGGTGGACGCCAAGCACGCCGCGCAGCAGCTCAACGACCGCCAGGAGGCACGCCGCCAGGTCGGGTTTGCCGACCAGATCTTCATCAGCAAGGCCGATCTGGTGAGCGCCGAGGAGCTGGACGCGCTCACGCACCGCCTCAAGCACATGAACCCGCGTGCGCCCATCGAGGCGGTGCATTTTGGCCACGTGCCGCTGGGCAAGGTGCTGGACTTGCGCGGCTTCAACCTCAACAGCAAGCTCGACATCGACCCGGACTTCCTCAAGCCCGACGACCACGGGCATGAGCATGGGCACGACCACGGCGACCACAGCCACTGCGACCACGACCATGGCCACTGCGAGCACGAAGACCACGCGCACGGCCACCACCACCACGAAGGCGAGGCCTGCCACCACCCGTCGCACCAGCACAGCCACGGCCACCACCATCACCACGACGACGACGTGAAGAGCTTTGTGTACCGCGCCGAACGCCCGTTCGATCCGGCCAAGCTGGAAGATTTCCTGGGTGCCATCGTGCAGATCTACGGCCCGCGCATGCTGCGCTACAAGGGCGTGCTCGACATGGTGGGCACCGACCGCAAGGTGATCTTCCAGGGCGTGCACCAGCTCATGGGCAGCGATTTGGGCCCCGAGTGGGCGCCCGGCGAGCGCCGCATGAGCAAGATGGTGTTCATCGGCATCGACCTGCCGCAGGATATTCTGGTGCAGGGGCTGGAACAAAGTCTGGCCTGAACCCGCAACAGTGGCACAATCCGCGCCCAAGGTTGGGGCGCGCTGCCGCTGCGCCCCCGCCACGTGCCCTTGTGTGGGCGCGACCTGCAACACTTGAGACACATTGACCGCCGTATGACCGCCTTGACCCCCCACCACCCCATGCGCAAAGACCCCAAGCTGGCCAACAACTGGAAAACCAAGCCGCTGGAGCAGCTCACCGACGACGACGTGCTCTCCATGCCCGAGGCCGAGTACATGAACGACGTGCAATTGGCGTTCTTCAAGCGCAAGTTGCAGCAGTTGCGCAACGACATGCTGGCCAACGCCGGCGAGACCACCGAGCACCTGCGCGAGGACGCCTCCGTCATGCCCGATCCGGCCGACCGCGCCACCATCGAGGAAGAGCACGCGCTGGAGCTGCGCACGCGCGACCGTGAACGCAAGTTGCTCAAGAAGATCGAGCAGTCCATTGCCCGCATCGACAGCGGCGATTATGGTTACTGCGATGAAACCGGCGAACCCATCGGCGTGGGCCGCTTGCTGGCACGCCCGACCGCCAACCTGTCGATCGAGGCGCAGCAGCGCCGCGAGCAAAAGCAAAAACTGTTTGGCGATTGAACCCGTAACGCAAAGGCCCGCTATGCTCGAACACCACGATTCCTCGATTTTTTACGGCACCACCATTGTGTGCGTGCGCCGCGAGACCCCCGCCGGGGTGCAGGTGGCCATCGGTGGCGATGGCCAGGTCACGCTGGGCCACATCGTGGTCAAGGGCACGGCACGCAAGGTGCGCAAGCTGCACAAGGGCCAGGTGTTGGCCGGTTTTGCCGGGGCCACCGCCGACGCCTTCACGCTGTTCGAGCGTTTTGAGGCCAAGCTGGAAAAGCACCAGGGCCACCTGACCCGCGCTGCCATCGAGCTGACCAAGGACTGGCGCACCGACCGCGTGTTGCGCCGCCTGGAGGCCATGCTGGCGGTGGCCGACAAGACGGCCAGCCTCATCATCACCGGCAACGGCGACGTGCTGGAGCCCGAACACGGCATCGTGGCCATTGGTTCGGGCGGGGCTTACGCCCAGTCCGCCGCCAAGGCGCTGATCGACCACACCGACCTGAGCGCCGAAGAGGTGGTGCGCAAGTCGCTGGCCATTGCCGGGGAGCTGTGCATTTACACCAACATGAACCACACCGTGGAGGTGCTGTAAACCATGTCCGCCGCCATGACCCCGCAGGAAATTGTCTCTGAACTGGATGCGCACATCATTGGCCAGTCCGCCGCCAAGCGTGCGGTGGCGATTGCGCTGCGCAACCGCTGGCGCCGCCAGCAGGTCGAGCCCAAGTTGCGCCAGGAAATCACGCCCAAGAACATCCTGATGATCGGCCCCACCGGCGTGGGCAAGACCGAGATTGCGCGCCGCCTGGCCAAGCTGGCCCATGCGCCCTTCATCAAGGTGGAGGCCACCAAGTTCACCGAAGTGGGCTATGTGGGCAAGGATGTGGATGCCATCATCCGCGATCTGGCCGACATTGCGGTCAAGCAAACGCGCGAAGCCGAAATGGCCAAGGTGCGCATGCGGGCCGAAGATGCCGCCGAAGACCGCATTCTGGACGTGCTGATCCCGCCGCCGCGCTCCGAAGGCTTTGGCGACGACCGCGCCAGCAGCGGCAGCGACAGCACCGCGCGCCAAGTGTTCCGCAAAAAATTGCGCGAAGGCCTGCTGGACGACAAGGAGATCGAGCTGGAAGTGGCCAGCGCCGCGCCGCAGCTGGAGGTGATGACCCCCCGCTGGCATGGAAGACATGGCCGAGCAGTTGCGCGGCATGTTCAGCCAGTTCAGCAGCGGCAAAAAGAAGGCGCGCAAGCTCAGAATAGCCGAAGCGCGCAAATTGCTGATCGACGAAGAAGCCGCCAAGCTGGTCAACGAGGAAGAGATCAAGCTGCAAGCCGTGACCAATGCCGAGCAAAACGGCATCGTCTTTATCGACGAGATCGACAAGGTGACCAGCCGCAGCGAAGGCCAAAGCACTGGCGAGGTGTCGCGCCAAGGCGTGCAGCGCGATTTGTTGCCGTTGGTGGAGGGCACCACGGTGTCCACCAAATATGGCCCGATCAAGACCGACCACATTTTGTTCATCGCCAGCGGTGCGTTCCACTTGAGCAAGCCCAGCGATTTGATCCCAGAATTGCAGGGGCGCTTCCCCATCCGGGTGGAGTTGCAGTCGCTGTCGGTGGCGGATTTTGAAGCCATCCTCACGCAGACCCACGCCAGCCTGGTGCGCCAGTACCAGGCGCTGCTGGCCACCGAAGGGGTGCAGGTGGAGTTCACGCCCGAGGGCATCACCCGCTTGGCCAGCATTGCTTATGAGGTCAACGAGCGCACCGAGAACATCGGCGCGCGCCGCCTGGCCACGGTGATGGAGCACCTGCTGGACGAGGTCAGCTTTGACGCCGCCAAGCTCAGCGGCCAGACCGTGACGGTGGACGCCGTGTACGTGGATGGCCGCCTGGGCGAGCTGAGCCAGAACGAAGACTTGTCGCGCTACATCCTGTGAAGTCGGCATGATCGCCCACGCACCCGCAGCCTGGTCCACCACGCTCCGCCGCTGGCCCGCCGCCGCGCTGGCGCTGGTGGCGTGGCTGGGCGCGCTGCTGTACGGCGCCCCGGCCAGCGCCGACACGCTGTACCGCTGCCGCGCGTACAGCGGCGGGCAGTTCTGGTCGCGCCAGCACTGCCAGGAGCACCAGGCGCTGGTGGAGCGCCTGGCCAGCGTGCCGCCCAACCTCAAGTTCGAGCAGCAGGTCAAGATCGCGGAGCAGGGCGACGCGGCCCCAAATGGCCGCCGCACCCGCCCGGTGACGGTGGATGTGACCGAATCGGCCGCCGCTGCGCAGCGGCGCGCCAAGGCCGCTGCCAAGTTGCAGGCACGCTGCGAACGCCTGCAGCGCGACATCGACACCCAGGACAGCCGCGCCCGCGCCGGTGGCACCGCGCGCCAGCAGCAGCGCATTGCCGACAAGAAGCAGCAATTGCAGCAGCAGGCCGCCACCCTGGGGTGCTGAAATCTGGCCCAAGTGCTTGTTTTTGCAGTGATAACGCTGCTGCCGCAACCCGTGCTGTATCACTTTGTAACCCCTTGATTTGGCTTGAAAAAGCCCGGGAACGGGTACAATCTTTGCCTTTTGGTGCAACGGTGGTTTTTTTCCTGCAAACCCGTGGCGGCACACCTTCCCCCTTCTCCTCCCCCTTTTGTTCAGTCCCCTGGTTTGAAAGACGCCGGTGCAAGTCCCTTTGACGCATTGCACTGTTTTGTTGAACGAAGCGGTTGATGCGCTTGCGGTTCAGCCGGACGGTAGTTATATCGACGCCACGTTTGGCCGTGGTGGCCATTCGGGCCTGATCCTGTCGCGCCTGTCGAGCGCCGGGCGCCTGTGCGCGTTCGACAAGGATCCGCAGGCGGTGGCGCAAGCCGAGCAGCTGGCCGCCGCCGACGCGCGCTTTGCCATCCGGCACGAGGGCTTCAAGGCGCTGGGCGAGCTGGGCGTGGCCTGTGCCGACGGCGTGCTGATGGACCTGGGCGTGAGCTCGCCGCAGATCGACGACCCGGCGCGTGGTTTCTCGTTCCGCCACAACGGCCCGCTGGACATGCGCATGGATCCCACGCGCGGCGAGAGCGTGGCCGACTGGCTGGCCGAGGCCAGCGTGGCGCAGATGACCGAGGTCATCCGCGACTACGGCGAGGAGCGTTTTGCGGGCCAGATTGCCAAGGCCATCGACAAGCGCCGCCTGGAGCGCGGTCCGCTGCGCACCACCGCCGAGCTGGCCGAGCTGGTGGCCAGCGCCGTCAAGACCCGCGAGCCGGGCAAGGATCCGGCCACGCGCACCTTCCAGGCGCTGCGCATCTTCATCAACGCCGAACTCGACGAGCTGCAGCAGGCGCTGCAGGCCAGCCTGCAGGTGCTGCGCCCGGGCGGGCGGCTGGTGGTGATCAGTTTTCATTCGCTGGAAGACCGCATCGTCAAGCAGTTCATGGCCAGGCATTCCAAAGAGGTGTTTGACCGCCGCGCCCCGTTTGCCGCGCCGCAGCCCATGGCGCTGGCCGACGTGCAGCGCCTGATGCCGTCCGCCGACGAGGTGGCCGCCAATGCGCGCGCGCGCAGCGCCGTGATGCGCTGGGCCACGCGCACCGGCACGCCGCTGGAGCGCGCCTGATGCTGCGCCTGAATCTCGCGCTGCTGTGCGGCGTGCTGGGCACCGCTTTCTACCTGGTGCATGTGCAGTACGAGTCGCGCCGCCTCTACACCGAGCTGGACCGCGCACACCGCGTCAGCCAGCGCCTGGAGGTGGAGCGCGAGCAGCTGGAGGTGCAGCGCCGCGCGCAGGCCACGTCCAGCCGCGTGCAGCAGCTGGCGCAGCAGCGCCTGTACATGCGCCCGGCCAACCCCGCCATCACCGAGTACGTGAAGGCGCCGCCGCCGGTGGTGGTCTCGGCCGCCCTGGCCGACGCGCCGGCCACCCCGCCGCAGCCATGATCCGTTCCCGGCGCGCCGCGCCCGCCCCTTCCTCGCCACCGCCCGCCAGCGAGCGCCCCGCGCAGCTGGCGGCCGTCTCCAGTGGTCGCAGCCGCTTTGTGCTGGGCCTGCTGGGGCTGGCCTTTGTGGGGCTGGCGTGCCGCGCGGCGTACGTGCAGCTCATCGGCAACGATTTCTTCCAGGACCAGGGCAACGCGCGCTTCACGCGCACGCTGGAGCTGCCCGCCAACCGGGGCCGCATCCTGGACCGCAACGGCACCATCCTGGCCACCAGCGTGGAGGCGCAAAGCGTGTGGGCCATCCCCGAGGACGTGGACGTGGCCGACCCGCAGCTGCCCGCCGTGGCGCGCCTGCTGGGCCTGCCACTGGCCGACCTCAAGCGCCGCCTCACGCTCAACCAGAAAAAGTCCTTCATGTGGGTGCAGCGCCAGGTGGACACGCCGGTGGCGCTCAAGGTCAAGGCGCTGGGGGTCAAGGGCATCCACTTGCGCAAGGAATACAAGCGCCAGTACCCCGAGGGCGAAGCGGCCGCGCACGTGGTGGGCTTCACCAATGTGGAAGATTTGGGCCTGGAGGGCGTGGAGCTGACGTTTCAGCAGCAGCTCTCGGGCCAGAGCGGCTCGCGCCGCGTCATCAAGGACCGCCTGGGCCGCGTGGTGGAGGATGTGCGTGACGTGATTCCGCCCGTGGACGGGCAGGACGTGCAGCTCTCCATCGACAGCAAGGTGCAGTTCTTTGCCTACGAAAAGCTGCGCGCGGCGGTGCAGCAGCACAAGGCCCACGCGGGCAGCGCGGTGGTGCTCGACGCCCTGACCGGCGAGGTGCTGGCGCTGGCCAACTACCCCAGCTACAACCCCAACAACCGCCGCGGCCTGACCGGCGAGCAACTGCGCAACCGCGCCTTGACCGACAGTTTCGAGCCTGGCTCCACGCTCAAGCCCTTTGTGGCAGCGCTGGCGCTGGACAAGGGGCTGGTGCGGCCCTATTCGCCCATCGACACCTCGCCCGGCACCATCACCATTGGCGGCGCCACCATCACCGACGCCCACCCCTACGGCGTGCTCACGGTGGCCCAGGTGATCCAGAAGTCGAGCAACGTGGGCACGGTCAAGCTGGCCATGCAGCTGCACGCGCGCGACATGTGGGAGACCTACACCCAGGCCGGCTTCGGGCGCAAGCCGCAGCTGCCGTTCCCGGGTGCGGCCAGTGGCCGCCTGCGCCCGTACAAGAACTGGCGCCCCATCGAGCAGGCCACCATGAGCTATGGCTACGGCATCTCGGTGTCGCTGTTCCAGCTGGCGCAGGCCTACACCGTGTTTGCGCGCGACGGCGAGCTGGTGCCCGTGACGCTGCTCAAGAACGAGGTGCCCGCACACGGCGTGCGCGTGTTCAGCCAGGCCCACGCGCTGGAGGTGCGCAAGATGCTGGCGCTGGCCGCCGGCCCCGGTGGCACCGCGCAGCGCGCCCAGACGCTGGGCTATTCGGTGGGCGGCAAGACCGGCACCACCCACAAGCTCGAGGGCAAGGGCTACGCCACGCGCAAGTACCGCAGCTTTTTTGTGGGTGTGGCGCCCATCGAGCAGCCGCGCATCGTGGTGGCGGTGATGGTGGACGAGCCCACGGCGGGCCAGTATTTTGGCGGCCTGGTGGCGGCCCCGGTGTTCAGCGAGACGGTGCAGCAGACCCTGCGCGTGCTGGGCGTGCGCCCCGACATGAGCGTCAAGCCGCAAGTGGTGGCCGAAGTGGTGGAGGAATCTTTCTGATGCTGCAAATGCACGACCCGGCCCAGGTGGCGCAATGGTTGCAGGCCTGCGGCGTGCGCCAGCTGCACTGCGACAGCCGCCGTTTGCAACCGGGTGACGCCTTTGTGGCCTGGCCCGGTGCGGCCCAGGATGGGCGCCGCTATGTGCCTGCCGCCTTTCGCGCCGGCGCCGTGGCGTGCGTGGTAGAGCGCGACGGGGCCGAGGCCTTTGGCCTGGACGCGCCGCGCGTGTTGGCGGTGCAGGGCCTCAAGCACAGCGTGGGCGAGCTGGCGCACCACTTCTACCGCGCGCCCAGCACCGAGCTGCCGCTGCTGGCCATCACCGGCACCAACGGCAAGACCTCCACCGCTTGGTGGACGGCGCAGCTGCTTTCAGCCTTGGGGCAGCCCTGTGGCCTGATCGGCACGCTGGGCATGGGCCAGCCGGGCCACGAGCTGGTGCCCACCGGCCTGACCACGCCCGACCCGGTGATGCTGCAGGCGGCGCTGCGCGGTTTTGCCGATCAGGGCCTGCGCGCCTGCGTGCTGGAAGCTTCGTCGATCGGGCTGGAGGAGGGCCGCCTGAACGGTGCGCGCGTTCATAGCGCCGTGTTCACCAACCTGACGCAGGACCACCTGGACTACCACCACTCCATGCAGGCCTACTGGCGCGCCAAGCAGGCGCTGTTCGATTGGCCGGGTGTGCAGGTGGCGGTGGTCAACATCGACGACCCGCACGGCGCCGAACTGGCCGCCCGCCTGCAGCCGCGCGTGCAGGCCGGGGCGCTGGAGGTGTGGACGCTCTCGACCGAAGGCCGAGCGGCCCGCCTGCGCGTGCCGCAGTGGAGCATGACCGACACCGGCCTGCGCTGCACCGTGGTGGAGACCCTGCCCGATGGCACCGACACCGCCCCCGGCGTGGTGGAGTTGCCGCTGGTGGGCGAGTACAACCTGTACAACCTGCTCAGCGCCGTGGCGCTGGCGCGCGCCCAGGGCCACAGCCTGGCCCGCACCCTGCAAGCCTGCGCCGCCCTGACGCCGGTGCCCGGGCGCATGCAGTCCGCCTGGCCCGGGCTGGACGCCAACGCCGCCAGCCAGTTGCCACTGGTGCTGGCCGACTACGCCCACACCCCCGACGCGCTGGAAAAAGCCCTGCGCGCCCTGCAGCCGCTGGCCTTGCAACGCGGTGGCCGCCTGTGGTGCGTGGTAGGCTGTGGTGGCGACCGCGACGCCGGCAAGCGCCCGCTGATGGCCGCCGTGGCCGAGCGCGAGGCCGCCCGCGTGCTGCTGACCAGCGACAACCCGCGCACCGAGCCGCCGCTGCAGATCCTGGCCGACATGCGCGCTGGCCTGTCCCACCCCGACGCCGCACACATTGAGCCCGACCGCGCGCTGGCCATTGCCCAGGCCGTGGCGCAGGCCGCGCCCACCGACGTGGTGCTGCTGGCGGGCAAGGGGCATGAGAACTACCAGGAAGTGCTGGGCGTGCGCCAGTCCTTCTCCGATTTGGCCCACGCCCGCGCTGCGCTGCAGCAGCGCCTGCTGCCGACCCCGAAAGGTACCGCGTGAACGATGTGATGGCCCTGTTGCCGGTGTTGACCGGCGCCCGCCCCGTGGGCCTGCCCGCTGCTGCGTCGATCGCGCCACAGCGCGTCCACACCGACACCCGCACCCTGCGCCCGGGCGATGTGTTCGTGGCACTGCGCGGCGAGCGTTTTGACGCCCACGACCACCTGGCCGCCGCGCGTGCCGCCGGTGCCGTGGCGGCGGTGGCGGAGCGTGGTCTGGCCCAAGCCGGACTGCCCGGTGTGGAAGTGCCCGACAGCCGCGCTGCCTTGGGTGAGTTGGGGCGCTTGTGGCGCGAACGTTTTACCTTGCCCCTGATCGCCGTGACCGGCAGCAACGGCAAGACCACCGTCACGCAAATGGTGGCTGCCATCTTGCGTGCGGCGGTGGGCGATGCGGCCACCTTGGCCACGCGGGGCAATTTCAACAACGACATCGGCGTGCCCTTGACGCTGCTGCGCCTGCGCCCCGAGCACCAACTGGCGGTGCTGGAGCTGGGTATGAACCACCCCGGCGAAATTGCCGCGTTGGCTGCGCTGGCCCAACCCACGGTGGCACTGGTCAACAACGCGCAGCGCGAGCACCAGGAATTCATGGCCACGGTGGAGGCGGTGGCGCACGAGAACGCCGCCACCTTGGTCGCCTTGCCCGCCCATGGCGTGGCGGTGTTCCCGTCGGACGACACCTACACCCCGTTGTGGCGCACGCTGGCGCAGGGCCACCGCATCCTGACCTTTGGTGCCGATGCAGCCGCCGATGTGACTGGCACTGCCGTGTGGCAGGGCGATGCCTGGCAACTGCAAATCCAGACCCCGCTGGGCGCGGTGCAGGCGCTGTTGCGCGTGGCGGGCCGCCACAACGTGCGCAACGCCTGGGCCGCCACCGCAGCGGCCTTGGCCGCCGGTGTGCCGTTGTCGGCGGTGGCCCAAGGCCTGTCGGCGTTTGAGCCGGTCACGGGGCGTTCCCGTGCCTTGCCGCTGGTGTGGCCCAGCGGCCAGCGCACCACGTTGGTGGACGACAGCTACAACGCCAACCCCGATTCAGTGCGCGCCGCCATCGATGTGTTGGCCGATTTGCCCGGCCCGCGCCTGTTGCTGCTGGGCGACATGGGTGAGGTGGGCGAGCAAGGGCTGGCCTTCCACCGCGAGGTGCTGCAACACGCCCGCGACTGTGGCATTGAACACGTGTGGACGACCGGCCCATGGCTGGCGCAAGTGCATGCCGCCGAACCCGATCTGGCCCGTTACTGGCCCGACTGGAACGACCTGAACGCCGCCACCTTGGCGTTGGCTCCGGCGCTGGGCAGCGTGTTGGTCAAGGGCTCGCGCTTCATGCGCATGGAGCGGTTGGTGCAAGCATTACAGGCCCTGGCCGCGCCGCCCGTACAACAAGAAGAAGGAGTGCAGCATGCTGCCTAGTTTGGCCCTGTGGTTGCAAGGCTTGGGCCCCGAGTGGGGTTTTTTGCGCGTTTTTCAGTACCTGACCTTCCGCGCTGTGATGGCGGCCATGACCGCGCTGTTGGTGGGCATTGGGGCGGGGCCGTATTTCATCCGGCGTTTGACCGCGCTCAAAATTGGCCAGCCGGTGCGCGAGTACGCCATGCAAACGCACTTGGTCAAAAGTGGTACGCCCACCATGGGCGGGGTGCTGATCCTGTTTGCCATTGCGCTCTCCACCCTGTTGTGGTTCGACTGGAACAACCGCTTTGTCTGGGTCGTGTTGGTCGTCACGCTGGGTTTTGGCGCCATTGGCTGGGCGGACGACTGGCGCAAGGTGGTACACAAAGACCCCGAAGGCATGCGTTCGCGCGAAAAGTACCTGTGGCAATCGTTGATTGGGTTGCTGGCGGCGTTCTACTTGGTGTTTGCCATCTCGGGCCATTCCAATGCCAGCGTGTGGGCACTGTTCCTGAGTTGGGTGGATTCTGGCTTTGCGCTCAATATGCCGACCCAGGCCGGGCTGATGGTGCCGTTTTTCAAGGAAGTCAGTTACCCGTTGGGCGTGCTGGGCTTTGTGGTGCTGACCTATCTGGTGATTGTGGGAGCCAGCAACGCGGTCAACCTCACCGACGGGCTGGACGGCCTGGCCATCATGCCGGTGGTGCTGGTGGGCACGGCGCTGGGTATTTTTGCCTACGTGACCGGCAATGCGGTGTTTGCCAAGTATTTGCTGCTGCCCTACATTCCGGGCTCGGGTGAGTTGCTGATTTTTTGCGGTGCTATGGCCGGTGCTGGGCTGGCCTTCCTGTGGTTCAACGCTCACCCGGCCCAGGTCTTCATGGGCGATGTGGGCGCACTGGCGCTGGGTGGCGCACTGGGCACCATTGCCGTCATCGTGCGCCAGGAGATCGTGTTGGCCATCATGGGCGGTATTTTTGTGGTGGAGGCGCTGTCGGTGATGGTGCAGGTGAGCTATTTCAAATACACCAAGAAAAAGTACGGTCAGGGACGGCGCATCTTGAAAATGGCCCCGCTGCACCACCATTTTGAAAAATCCGGTTGGCGCGAAACGCAGGTGGTGGTTCGGTTCTGGATCATCACCATGTTGCTGTGCTTGGTGGGTCTGTCCACCCTCAAATTGCGTTGACCACAACACCACTTGATTGCCATGAAGAACTGTTTGCCATTGCTGCAAGACCGTGATGTGCTGGTGCTGGGTTTGGGAGCTTCCGGGTTGGCTATGGCGCGCTGGTGCGCCCAGGCCGGTGCGCGTGTGACGGTGGCCGATACCCGCGCCCAGCCGCCCCAAGCCGCTATGTTGGCCACCGAAGTGCCCACGGCGGTGCTGCTGGCCGGTGCCGTGCTGGATGCCGCGTTGTTTCAGCACGCTCCGTGGGCGCTGGTGTGCCGCAGCCCCGGTATCGCCCCGGCCCACATGGCCGCCTTGAATGCCGTGGCCCAAGCGGCTGGCGTGCCGGTGGTGGGGGAGTTGGACCTGTTTACACAAGCCTTGCAGGCGTTGGCGCAGGGCGAGGCACCGTACCAGCCCAAGGTGCTGGCCATCACCGGCACCAACGGCAAGACCACCACCACCGCGCTCACGGCGCATTTGCTGGACGCGGCGGGTTGGAGCGTGGTGGTGGCGGGCAACATCGGCCCGACCTTGCTGGACATGTTGCGCCAGCACTGGCAAGGCGGCACCTTGCCCCAGGCGTGGGTGCTGGAGCTGTCCAGCTTCCAACTCGATGGTGTGCAGGGTTTCGAGCCCACCGCCGCCACCGTGCTCAACGTCACGCAAGACCACCTGGATTGGCACGGCAGCATGGAAGCTTATGCCGCCGCCAAGGCGCGCATCTTTGGCCAGCAGGGCATGCTGGTGCTCAACCGCGACGATGCCACCGTGATGGCCTGGCAGCCACAACCCCAAACCATGCGCGAGAACGGTCGCAACAAAACTCTGCCTGCGCGCGCCCACACCACCTTCGGCACCGAAGTGCCCACCCAGGCCGATGCTTGGGGCTTGGAAACCGTCAACGGTATGACGTGGCTGGTGCGTGCCCAGCTCGCGGAGGATGTTCCCGCCACCCCAGCCCGCCGCAGTGGTGCTGCTCCCGTCCCTGAACTGCGCCTGCAACGCCTTATGCCAGCTGAGGCTCTGCGTATCCGTGGCCGTCACAACGCCAGCAACGCGCTCGCCGCGTTGGCCTTGGCCACCGCTGCTGGGGCACCGTTGGCCCCCATGTTGCACGCCTTGCGCGACTACCGGGGCGAACCGCACCGCGTGGAGCCCGTGGCCATCGTCCACGAGGTGGAATACTTTGACGACAGCAAGGGCACCAACGTCGGTGCCACTTTGGCCGCCCTCAACGGCTTGGGGCCAGAGCGCCGTCTGGTGGTGATTTTGGGCGGCGATGGCAAGGGGCAGGACTTTGCCCCGCTGGCCGCCGCTGTGGCACGCCATGTGCGGGCGGTGGCACTCATCGGGCGCGATGCCCCGGCCATCCGCGCTGCGCTCGCATCCACCGGCGTGCCGCTGCACGATGCGCCCGACTTGCCCGCTGCCGTGCAATGGTGCGCCCAGCAAGCGCGCGCGGGCGATGCGGTGCTGCTCTCGCCCGCGTGCGCCAGCCTGGACATGTTCAAGGACTACGCCCACCGCGCCCAGGTGTTTGTGGACGAAGTGCGCGCGCTGCAGGAAGCGGCCGGGTCTCCCGCATGAGCCGCGACGCTACCCCCCCGTCGCGGTCGGGCCGCTGGCGCCAGTGGTGGCAGCGCTTGCCGGGCCACGCCATGCTCAACGCCGCCTACCGCTGGCAGCGCGAGCAGCCCACCTCCAGCCGCGACTACGTGCGCCACCAGACCCAGCCCGTGCGCGACTGGGGCTTTGACCAATCGTTGTTTTGGACAGTGTTTGGCCTGCTGTGCTGGGGGCTGGTGATGGTGTACTCGGCCTCGGTGGCCTTGCCCGACAGTCCCAAGTACGGCAGCTACGCGCAGTGGCACTTCGTGCTGCGCCACCTGCTCTCCATCGGCGTGGGCACGCTGGCCGCCTTTGTGGTGTTCCAGGTGCCCATCCACCGCTGGCAGGAGCTATCGCCCTACCTGTTCATCGTGTCGCTGGTGCTGCTGGTGCTGGTGCTGGTGCCCTTCATCGGCAGGGGTGTCAACGGCGCGCGGCGCTGGATCTCGCTGGGCGTGATGAACTTCCAGCCCTCGGAGCTGGCCAAGCTGGCGGTGCTGCTGTACGCCTCGGGCTACATGGTGCGCAAGATGGATATCAAGGAGCACTTCCTGCGCGCGGTGTGGCCCATGGCGCTGGCCGTGGCGGTGGTGGGCGGCCTCTTGATTGCCGAGCCCGACATGGGCGCCTTCATGGTGATTGCCGTGATCGCGATGGGCATCCTGTTCCTGGGCGGCGTCAACGCTACGGCGTTTGCGCTCATCATTGCGCTGCTGCTGGGCGTGTTCGTGGCGCTGATTTCGACCTCGGAGTGGCGGCGCCAGCGCGTGTTTGCCTACCTCAACCCGTTTGGCGAGGAGCACGTGCTGGGCAAGGGCTACCAGCTCTCGCACGCGCTCATTGCCATCGGCCGGGGCGAGTTCTGGGGCGTGGGGCTGGGCGGCAGCGTCGAGAAGCTGCACTGGCTGCCCGAGGCCCACACCGACTTTTTGCTGGCTGTGGTGGGCGAGGAGTTTGGCCTGGTGGGCATCCTGGTGCTGATTGGCGTGTTCTTCTGGCTCACGCGGCGCATCATGCACATCGGGCACCAGGCCGTGGCGTCGGGGCAGGTGTTTGCCGGGCTGGTGGCGCAGGGCGTGGCGCTGTGGCTGGGGTTCCAGGCCTTCATCAACATCGGCGTGAACCTGGGCGCACTGCCCACCAAGGGCCTGACGCTGCCGTTCATGAGCTACGGCGGCTCGGCCATTTTGATGAACCTGGTGGCGATGGCGATCGTGCTGCGCATCGACGCCGAAAACCGCCAGCGCATGCACCCCGACCGGCGCACCGACCCATGACGACACAACAACCTGCGGCCACGGCGCCGTGCGCGCTGGTGATGGCCGGCGGCACCGGCGGCCACATCTTCCCCGGCCTGGCGCTGGCCGAGGCCCTGCGCGAGCGCGGCTGGCGCGTGCACTGGCTGGGCGCGCCCGCCAGCATGGAGCAGCGCCTGGTGCCGCCGCGTGGCTTTGCCTTCGAGCCGGTGGCCTTTGGCGGCGTGCGCGGCAAGGGCCTCAAGACGCTGGCGCTGCTGCCGTGGCGCCTGCTGCAGGCGTTTGGCCAAAGCTGGCGCGTGGTGCGCCGGGTGCGGCCCGATGTGGTGATCGGGCTGGGCGGCTACATCACCTTTCCGGGCGGGCTGATGGCGGTGCTGGCGGGCCGCCCGCTGCTGCTGCACGAGCAGAACTCGGTGGCGGGCCTGGCCAACAAGGTGCTGGCGCGCGTGGCCAAGGGCGTGTTCAGCGCCTACCCCAACGCCTTGCCGCAGGCGCAGTGGGTGGGCAACCCGCTGCGGGCCGAATTCTTGCAACAAGCGTCGCCCGCCGAACGCTTTGCGGGCCGCACGGGGCCGTTGCGCCTGCTGGTGGTGGGCGGCAGCCTGGGCGCCAGGGCCTTGAACGACGCCGTGCCGCAGGCGCTGGCGCTGATCCCACCCGCGCAGCGCCCCGTGGTCACGCACCAGAGCGGTGAAAAACAGATCGACGCCCTGCGCGCCGCCTACGCCGCAGCGGGCGTGCAGGCCACGCTCACGCCTTTCATCCAGGACACCGCGCGTGCCTTTGCCGACGCCGACGTCGTCATCGCCCGCGCCGGGGCCAGCACCGTGACCGAACTGGCCGCCGTGGGTGCGGCTGCCATCTTTGTGCCCTTCCCGCACGCGGTGGACGACCACCAGACCCACAACGCGCGCTTTCTGGTCGATGCCGGAGCGGCGTGGCTGCTGCCGCAAAACCAGCTCAGCGCCGCCGGTTTGGCGCGACAATTGCAGGCTTTGACCCGCCCCGAACTGCAAGCCCGCGCCGAACGCGCCCTGGCCCAGCGCCAGACCCGCGCCGTGGCGCTGATGGTGCAGGCTTGCGAACAACAGCTGGCCCCCTGAGCCAGCCCACCACAAGAACATTGATGAAACACGCCATCCGCCACATCCATTTCGTCGGCATCGGTGGGGCCGGCATGAGCGGCATTGCCGAAGTGCTGCTCAACCTGGGCTACACCGTCTCGGGCAGCGACCTGGGCGCCAGCGCCACCACCCAGCGCCTGCAGCAGCTGGGCGCGCGGGTACACGTGGGGCACGACGCGGCCCACATCGACGGCGCGGACTGCATCGTCACCTCCACCGCCGTCAAGGCCGACAACCCCGAGGTGGTGGCCGCACACGCCAAGCTGCTGCCGGTGGTGCCGCGCGCCATCATGCTGGCCGAGCTGATGCGCATGAAGAAAGGCGTGGCCATTGCGGGCACACACGGCAAGACCACCACCACCAGCCTGGTGGCCAGCGTGCTGGCCGCCGCCGAGCTCGACCCCACCTTCGTGATTGGTGGCAAGCTCAACAGCGCCGGGGCCAACGCGCGGCTGGGTGCGGGCGAGTACATCGTGGTGGAGGCCGACGAGTCCGACGCCTCGTTCCTGAACCTGTTGCCGGTGATGGCGGTGGTGACCAACATCGACGCCGACCACATGGACACCTACGGCCACGACTTTGGCCGCTTGCAGCAGGCCTTCATCGAATTTTTGCACCGCATGCCGTTCTACGGCGCCGCCATCGTGTGCGTGGACGACCCGACCATCCGCGGCCTGCTTGATCAGATCCAGCGCCCCATCACCACCTACGGCCTGGGCGAGGGCGCGCAGGTGCGTGCGCTGGACGTGCGGGCGGTAGGCGCCCAGATGCACTTCAAGGTGCAGCGGCGCAACGGCATCCAGCTGCCCGACATGGACGTGGTGCTCAACCTGCCCGGGCTGCACAACGTGCTCAATGCGCTGGCCGCGATTGCGGTGGCGGTGGAGCTCAACGTGCCCGACGCCGCCGTGCAGGCCGCGCTGGCGCAGTTCAAGGGCGTGGGGCGGCGCTTCCAGCGTTATGGCGAGGTGGCCCTGCCCAGCGGCGGCAGCGCCACGCTGGTGGACGACTACGGCCACCACCCGGTGGAGATGGCGGCCACGCTGGCGGCGGCGCGCGGCGCCTTTCCGGGCCAGCGCCTGGTGCTGGCGTTCCAGCCGCACCGCTACACCCGCACCCGCGACTGTTTCGAGGATTTCGTCAAGGTGATTGGCCAGGCCGACGCCGTGCTGCTGGCCGAGGTCTACGCCGCCGGCGAGGCCCCCATCGTCGCCGCCGACGGGCGTGCGCTGGCGCGGGCGCTGCGCGTGGGCGGCAAGGTCGAGCCCGTGTTCGTGGACGACATCGCCGTCATGCCGCAGGCGGTGCTGGACAACGCCCGCGACGGTGACGTGGTGCTGTGCATGGGCGCGGGCAGCATCGGTGCCGTGGCCGGGCAGACCGTGGCATTGGCCACCGAGGTACAAGCATGAGCGATACACCATCCCCCATTGATCCCGCCCGTCTGGGCAAAGTGGCCGTGCTGCTGGGCGGCTACTCCGCCGAGCGCGAGGTGTCCCTGATGTCCGGCGCGGGCGTGCTGGCCGCGTTGCGCAGCCAGGGCGTGGACGCACACGCGTTCGACCCCGCCGAGCGCGACTTGTTCGACCTGCGCCACGAGGGGTTTGACCGCGCCTTCATCAACCTGCATGGCCGCTTTGGCGAGGACGGCACCGTGCAGGGCGCGCTGGAGCTGATGCGCATCCCCTACACCGGCTCGGGCGTGCTGCCGTCCAGCGTGGCGATGGACAAGGTCATGACCAAGCGCATCTGGCGCGCCGAAGGCCTGCCCACGCCCGACTGGCGCCAGGTGGCCAGCGTGGCCGAGACCGAGGCCGCCTTGGCGGCCCTGGGCGCGCCCATGATCGTCAAGCCCGCGCGCGAAGGCTCCAGCCTGGGCCTGACCAAGGTAACGGACGCGGCCCAGTGCGCCCAGGCCTACGCGCTGGCGGCGCAGCACGACCCCGAGGTGCTGTGCGAGCAGTTCATCCAGGGCGACGAAGTCACCTGCCCGGTGCTGGGCAACGGCGCCCAGGCGCGCGCGCTGCCGGTGATCCACATCGTGGCGCCCGGCGGCAACTACGACTACGAACACAAATACTTTGCCGACGATACCCAATACATCGTCCCGTGCGATTTGCCCACGGGCGAGGAAGCCGCGATCCAGGCCTTGGTGCTCAAGGCCTACCGCACCCTGGGCTGCCGGGGCTGGGCGCGTGCCGACGTGATGATCGACGCCCGCACCCGCCAGCCCTACCTGCTGGAGATCAACACTTCGCCCGGCATGACCAGCCACTCGCTGGTGCCCATGTCGGCGCGCGCGGTGGGCATAGGCTACGAGGCGCTGTGCCTGCAGATGCTGGCCTCGGCGGCGCTGGACAACGTGCTGCCCGCGCACCCCCCGGCCACGAAAGCCTGAGCCCCATGCCGCTTGCCGCGCCCTTGCCGCTGGACGTCAAATGCGTGAACTGGGTTACGCGCGCCCTGTTCTGGGCGTTTGGCGCCATGGCGCTGGTCAGCCTGGGGTGGTGGCTGGCGCAGCACCCGGCCTGGACGGTGGGGCGCATCCTGGTGGTGGGCGAGGTGGCGCACCAGAACGAGGTCACGCTGCGCTCGCACCTGGCCACGCAACTGCGCGGCAGCTTTCTGACGCTGGACCTGCAGCAGGTCAAGCAGGTGTTCGAGAGCGTACCCTGGGTGCGTCAGGCCATCGTGCAGCGCGAGTTCCCCAACCGCCTGCGCGTGACGCTGCTGGAGCACCAGCCGCGCGCCTGGTGGGGCGAGGCCGGCGGCGGCAAGCTCGTCAACGCGCAGGGCCAGGTGTTCGAGGCCAACCCCGACGACGTGCAGGCCGATGGCTGGAGCGAGCTCACGGGCCCCGACGACAGCGCCGCGCCGCAGGTGTACCGGCTGCACCAGGCCCTGCAGCCGCTGTTTGCGCGGCTGGACTGGCGCATGCAGCGCCTGGAGCTTGACCGCCGGGGCGGCTGGCGCGTGCGCCTGGCCCACGGCACCGTGGTCGAACTGGGGCGCGGCAACACCGAAGAATTGCTCACGCGCGTGACGCATTTCGTCTTTACGGTCTCACAATTGAGCCAGCGGTACGCGTACCGGCTGGAAATGGTAGATTTACGCTACCCCAACGGCTATGCGGTGCGCATGCGTGGCGTGACCACCACCGGCGGGCAGGACGCCCCGGTGGTGTCGCCCGTGCGCCCGCCGTCGTCGCCCCAGCCTGCCCCGACGGCTTCCCCTTCTACCCCTTTGCCTGCTGCCCGCCCCGGCGCCAGCAGGTAGGACACCCACAGCATTACATGGTCAAGGATTTGAAAGACATAGTGGTTGCACTCGATATCGGCACCTCCAAGGTCATGGTGGTGGTGGCCGAAGTCTTGGGCAACGGCGAGCTCAAGCTCGCGGGCCTGGGCGTGGCGCCCAGCTACGGCCCCAGCCCCGGCCTCAAGCGCGGGGTGGTGGTCAATATCGACACCACGGTGCGCAGCATCCAGCAGGCGCTGGAGGAAGCCGAGTTGATGGCGGATTGCCACATCTCGCGCGTGTTCACCGGCATCTCGGGCCGCCACATCCAGGGCCTCAACTCGATTGGCATGGTGGCCATCCGCGACCGCGAGGTCTCAGCCTCGGACGTGGCGCGCGTGATCGAGACCGCCAAGACCATCAACATCTCCACCGACCAGCGCCTGCTGCTGGTGGAGCCGCAGGAATTCATCATCGACAGCCAGGAGGTCAAGGAGCCGATCGGCATGAGCGGCATCCGGCTCGAGGCGCGCGTGCACATCGTGACCGGCGCGCAGAGTGCGGCCGACAACATCACCAAGTGCGTGCGCCGCTGCGGGCTGGAGGTGGACCGCTTGATGCTCAACCCGCTGGCCTCGAGCCTGGCGGTGCTGACCGAGGACGAGAAAGAGCTGGGCGTGGCGCTGGTGGACATTGGCGCGGGCACGACCGACGTGGCCATCTTTGCCGGCGGCGCCATCCGGCACACGGCGGTGATCCCGATTGCGGGCGACCTCATCACCAACGACATCGCCACCGCGCTGCGCACGCCCACCAAGGAGGCCGAGGACATCAAGATCCACAGCGGCTGCGCCAAGCAGCTGCTGGCCGACCCCGAGCAGCAGGTGGAGGTGCCCGGCCTGGGCGACCGCGCCGTGCGCCTGCTCAGCCGCCAGGCGCTGGCCGGGGTGATCGAGCCGCGCGTGGAGGAGATCTTTTTGCTGGTGCAGCAAGTCATCCGCGACTCGGGCTTCGAGGACCGCCTGTCCTCGGGCGTGGTGCTCACGGGCGGCAGTTCCCTGATGGCGGGCATGGTGGAACTGGGCGAGGACATCTTCCTCAAGCCGGTGCGCCGGGGCGTGCCGCGCTACGCCAGCGCGCTGAGCGACATGGTGGCGCAGCCGCGCGCCGCCACCGTCATGGGCCTGCTGGAGGAAGCGCGCACGGCCCGCCTGCGCCAGCAGCAGACCATGGCGCCCAAGCCTAGCCCGGTGCACGACACCTGGGCCAAAATCCGGGCCTGGTTTGCGGGCAATTTTTGATGGCACAGGTTTGACGCAAGGAGTTTTACATTTATGAACCCGATTGACATGATTGACAACAACGAATTCAACCGCGGCACCCAGATCAAGGTGATCGGCGTCGGCGGCGGTGGCAGCAACGCGGTCGAGCACATGATCGAGAGCGGTGTGCAGGGCATCGAGTTCATCTGCGCCAACACCGACGCGCAGGCGCTCAACCGCAGCACCGCAGGCCACCTGATCCAGCTGGGCGCCACCGGCCTGGGCGCGGGCAGCCGCCCCGAGCGCGGCCGCGAGGCCGCCGAGGTCGCCATCTCCGACATCCGCAGCGCCATCCAGGGCGCGCACATGCTGTTCATCACCGCTGGCATGGGTGGCGGCACCGGCACCGGCGCGGCGCCCGTGATTGCGCGCGTGGCCAAGGACATGGGCATCCTGACCGTGGGCGTCGTCACCAAGCCGTTCGACTTCGAGGGCGGGCGTCGCATGCTCAACGCCGAGCAAGGCCTGGCCGAGCTCGAAGCCAACGTCGATTCGCTGATCGTGGTGCTCAACGACAAGCTGCTCGAAGTGCTGGGCGACGAGGTCACGCACGAGGAAGCCCTGGCCGAGGCCAACAATGTGCTCAAGAACGCCGTGGGCGGCATTGCCGAGGTCATCAACGTCGAGGGCCTCATCAACGTCGACTTCGAGGACGTGCGCACCGTGATGAGCGAGACCGGCAAGGCCATGATGGGCACCGCCATCGCCAGCGGCCAGGACCGCGCCCGCATCGCCGCCGAACAGGCCGTGGCCTGCCCGCTGCTCGACGGTGTGGACATGAAGGGCGCCAAGGGCGTGCTGGTGCTCATCAGCGGCAGCAAGGCCAGCCTGCGCCTGGCCGAATCGCGCCAGGCCATGAACACCATCCGCGCCTTTGCCGCCGAGGACGCCCACGTCATCTACGGCGCCGCCTACGACGAGTCGCTGGGCGACGCGCTGCGCGTGACCGTGGTGGCCACCGGCCTGAGCCGCGCCAGTGCCCAGCAGCCCGCCCCGCACGCGCACCAGGGCCACCACACCCACTACGCCCAGCCGGGGCACCGCATGGGCGGCCAGCCGCGCGCC
>NZ_NWBQ01000044.1 GCF_002837135.1 Macromonas bipunctata
AAGATTGCCGATGTCCGCAAGGATTTCATACACAAGCTCTCGACCCGGCTAGTCCACGAAAACCAAGTGATCGCCGTTGAGACACTGGCCGTCAGCAACATGAAGAAAAACCGCAAGCTCGCCAAATCCATCGGTGATGCAGGCTGGGCCGAGTTTTTGCGCCAACTCGAATACAAGGCCAAATGGTATGGCCGTGAGCTGGTAAAAATCGACCGCTGGTACCCGTCGTCCAAGCGTTGCAGCGACTGCGGGTACACGGCAGAAAAAATGCCTTTGAACGTGCGGCATTGGACATGCCCCGAATGTGGTGCAAACCACGACCGGGACATCAATGCAGCGAGCAACATATTGGCCGCCGGATTGGCGGTGTCAGCCCGTGGAGAAGCTGTAAGTCCTGTGTCTCGTTGAGGCATCGGCAGGGTTCTGTGAAGCGGGAATCCTCGCCATTCATGGTGAGGAGGATGTCAACACAGGGCTTTCAGGATGGAGACCGGGTTGGCACTCTGGCCCCAGCGGGTGCGCCAGCGTTGCAGCAGGCCGGGTCGGTGGCTGGGGTCGTAATGCCAGCTTTGGTAGCCGCGTTCGCCGCACAGGGTCAAGTGCAGCGTTTGTTTGCGTTCGATGCGTGCCAGCCAGTCGGGCACGGTGTCGCGGTCGAGTTGCTGCCACGCATTGGCCCAGGCCACCCAGTCGCCGTACAGGGCGGGCTGGCGCAGCGTGTCGGGTTGTGTCACGGGCCAAGGCTGGGCCGGGGTACCGCCGTGCCAGCTGCCGCTGCCGCTGATCCAGATGCCGTTGATGGGCAGCAAGCCACGTGCGGTGCGTTCATCGGTGATGGGATGGGTGTAGAACAGCATTTGCGCCTCGTTTTGCAGCCGCAGCAACAGCGGTGCCGCTGGGCCTTGGGGCAGCCAGCCGTGCAGGTGGCGGTGCGCCACGCGGTCCAGGCTGGCACAGGCCAAGCCGCGCAACACTTCGCCTTCGGCGCGCCAGCGGTCGGGGCGTTCAAACACCAGGGTGATGCCGTCTTCGGCGCACAACGGTGCCAGAGCGGCAAACAGGGTGTGCGATTCGGCTTCGCTGAACTGGAGCGCGTCCACGGGTTGCAGCGTGACTTGCTCCATGCCGACCTGCCAGTGGCAGGGGTGGAACCACGCGCAGGGCACATCGCGCACATTGGCTTGCCACGCGGCCCAGGGCAGCTGGCCGTCGGGCAACGGGGTGCCGTCCGGGTGGTGCCAGCCCAGGGTGTGGGCCAACGCCTGCTCGTGTGGCGGGTTCAGGGTGTAATCGTCGCCCAGCACGGGCGGTTGCGGGCGCAAGTGGGCCAGCAGTCGGCCCAGGTTGGGCAATGTCAAACCGGCCAACGCGGCCTGACACGCCTCGGCGCTGGCGCTGGCGTAGGGCAGCAGCACATGGGCCGCAGAACTGGACAAAGTCGGGGGAGATGGTGCAGCGGGCATAACCCGCCATTGTCGGGGATGCCACAATCACGCGTTGAACTCACAAGCATCCATGCAACTTCCTTACGAATTTCTATTGGGCTGGCGCTACACCCGCGCGGGCCGGGCCACACGGCGCAACGGTTTTATTTCCTTCATCAGTGGCGTGTCCATGCTGGGTATTGGCCTGGGGGTGGTGGCGCTCATCATTGTGTTGAGCGTGATGAACGGTTTCCAGAAAGAGGTACGCGACCGCATGCTGGGGGTGCTGTCGCACATCGAGGTGTTCACCCCGCACGGCGAGGCCTTGCCCGATGTGGCGCGCACCTTGCGCGAAGTCCGCACCCATCCCGAGGTCATCGGGGCCGCACCGTTCATCGCCGCCCAAGGCCTGCTGGCGCGCGGCGAGGACATGAAAGGCGTGCTGGTGCGCGGCATCGACCCGGCGCTGGAGCCCGGCGTGACCAGCCTGGCCGCCGACATGGCGCAGACCGTGCTGCCGCAGTTGCAGCCGGGTCAGTTCGGCATCGTGCTGGGCGGCGCGCTGGCGCAGAGCCTGGGCGTGGCGGTGGGCGATGTGGTCACGCTGATCGCGCCCAGCGGCCAAGTGACCCCGGCGGGCGTGGTGCCGCGCCTCAAGCAAATGACGGTGGTGGGCGTGTTCGATTCCGGCCACTATGAGTACGACTCCACGCTGGCGATGCTGCACCAGGACGACGCAGCCCGCATTTTCCGGCTGGAAGGCCCGACCGGCGTGCGGCTCAAGATCCGCAACTTGCACCAGGCGCGCGAAGTGGCGCAGCAGCTGGCCGGTCAGCTCAGTGGCGATTTGCTGTTGCGCGACTGGACACGCCAGAACCGCACCTGGTTTGCCGCCGTGCAACTGGAAAAACGCATGATGTTCATCATCTTGACGCTGATTGTGGCGGTGGCCGCGTTCAATTTGGTGTCCACGTTGGTGATGACCGTGACCGACAAGCGCGCCGACATTGCCATTCTGCGCACGCTGGGGGCCAGTCCGGGCAGCATCATGGCCATCTTTGTGGTGCAGGGCGCGATGGTGGGCGTGATTGGCACCTTGGCCGGGCTGGCGCTGGGGCTGGGCGTGGCGTTCAACATCGACACCCTGGTGCCCGCGCTGGAGCAGCTGCTGGGGGCCAAGTTCCTGCCGCAGGAGGTGTACCTCATCAGCCGCATGCCCAGCGACCCGCAGCAGGGCGACATCGTGCCGATTGCGGTCATTTCACTGGTGCTGGCGTTTGTGGCCACTTTGTACCCGAGCTGGCGTGCCAGCCGCGTCAACCCGGCGGAGGCTCTGCGTTATGAATGAATCCACTGTCAAACACCCCGTGCTGCGCGCGCGTGGTCTGGTCAAGCGTTTCCACGAAGGCCGGTTGGATGTGACGGTGCTGCACGGTGTCGATCTGGACATCCACGCCGGTGAAACGGTGGCGATTGTGGGTGCGTCCGGCTCCGGCAAAAGCACTTTGCTGCACCTGCTGGGCGGGCTGGAGGCCCCGACCAGCGGCAGCGTCGAGCTGCAAGGCCAGAACCTGGCCCGCCTGAGCCCCGCGCAACAAGGCGCGATGCGCAACCAGCACTTGGGCTTTGTGTACCAGTTCCACCACCTGCTGCCCGAATTCAGCGCGCAAGACAACGTGGCCATGCCGCTGTGGATACGCCGTCAGCCGCGCGCGGCGGCGGCCCAAGAGGCCGCACAGTGGCTGGCCAAGGTCGGCCTGCAAGAGCGGCTGCTGCACCGGCCCGCTGAACTCTCGGGTGGTGAACGCCAGCGGGTGGCGATTGCGCGCGCGCTGGTCAACCGCCCGGCTTGCGTGCTGGCCGATGAGCCGACCGGCAACCTGGACCGCAGCACCGCTGACGGCGTGTTCCAGCTGATGCTGCAACTGGCGCGCGAGCAAGGCACCGCCTTTGTGCTGGTCACGCACGACCGTGAACTGGCCCAGCGTTGCGACCGGGTGCTGCAATTGCAAACGGGCCACTTGGGCCCGCTCTGAGTTTTCTTCCTATGGCTGCCGTCAACTGCAGCTGACGCTGCCGCAGCCCGACATGGACGCTTCTGGCACCGTGCGGCTGGGGTCGGTCAGCGTTTCGGTACCGGTATCAAAACCCAGGTTGTTCATGTGGATGGCCAGGCCTGCGTCCATGGTCTGGGTGTGTTGCGGAAACCATTCGGCCAGCGCCTCGGCCATGCGCACCAGGATGTCGGTATCGCCTTCAAGGTAGTGGCTTTCGACCTTGCGCATGGTGTCCAGCACGGTGGCGTGCTGGCCGCTGTGGCAGTTGTCGGCGGCAAAACCGGTGGCCTGCATCCAGCGGTCTTCGCGCTCGAAGTGTTCCACGGTGTGGGCCAGCAGTTCGCGGTACAGCGCCAGTTGTTCGGCAGCAGGGGCAGCGCGCAGGCGTGCCACCATGTCCACAAATTCGGCGTGGGTGTCGTCCATGCGGGCGTTACCTACCACCAGGCCGTCGCTCCACTCCAGTGCCGGAACGGCGGGCGGGGTGGCAGCGGCGGTGTGGGCTTCGGTGTTCGAGGGTGCAGTGGTGTTCATGGCAAAAACAGGGCAGTCAAAACCGGTGGGAGCAATCTGGCCCGCCACCGCACCCCGCCACAGGGCAGGGGAAGCGGTGGCAGGCCACCGGCGGCATCAGGCCGCTGGTGTGGCCTCGAAGGGCAGTTGCAGTTCGCGCAGGTCGCGGCGGGTTTCCACCAGCACCAGCGGGCCTTCGTCGGGCAGCACCACAGGCTTGGGCTCACGCGGCACGCGCACCGGCTGCGGCTCGGCGGCAATTGCGGCTTGCACCTGTGCCACCTTGTCGGCGTCGGACTGTACCCACTCCAGACCAGCGGCGTGGGCCACGGCTTGCAGCGCCTGCAGCGGCAGCTCAAACGCAGCGGCGCTGGGCGCAGCCTCGTCGGTGCTGGGGGCGCTGGTCGTCACGGTTGCAGCTGCGGGAGCCACTTCGGCCGTTTTTGCTGCGTCGGCTGTGGCCGGTGCTGGCGCAGCAGCGATCACTTCCTCTACGGTGGGTGTTGCCAGCACTGGGGCGGTGTCAATGTCCAGCACCGCTGGTGTGGCGGCGGGAGCTGCTTCCTCGGCTACCGTGGTGGGCACTGCCACCACTTCGGCGGTGGGTGCCGTTGCTTCGGCAACGCTGGCCTGAGCGTCCAGCGCCGCAGCGGCCACAGGTGCCACCGGCGCTACCGGTGCAAAGTACGAGCTGCGCACCGGCGGCTGCTCATCGCTGGCAGCGGCCGGGGCGGTGGGCGCCTCGGTGTCGTCGCTGGCTGGGGTGGACTCGCTGCTGTCCTGGCGGCTGCGGCGGTCGCGGCCATAGCGGTCGCGGCTGCGGCGCTCGCGTGCCGGGCGTTCGGCCACGGCAGGCGTTTCGCCGGTCGGGGCGGCGTTGCCGCTGCTCTCGGTCAGGCTGGGCGCGGTGGCGTCCAGCTGCGCTTCGGCCCAGCCGTTGGCTGCGCTGTCGTCGGTGGCTGGGGTCGATTCGCCCTCGGTGGCCTGGCGGCGGCCATTGCGGCGGCGCCCTTCGGCCTGGTTGCGCTCGGCGCTGCGCTCGCGGCGGTTGTCGGTGGCGGGGCGGCCTGTCTCCAGCGCCTCGGCGGGCTGGCGTTCCAGGTCCATCACCGCTTCGGCCGGACGCGGTTCGCGCTGCGGGCGCTCGCTGCGTTCGTAACGCTCACCACGGTCGGTGCGGTCGCCACGTTCGCGCCGGTTGTCGCGGCCTTCTGTGTTGCGCTCTAGGCTACGTTCGCTGCGTTCAGTGCGCTCACCACGTTCGCTGCGGGCCGGGCTGTCGCGCAGCTCGTCGCGCGGGCTGGTGTCGCGGCTGTTGCGTCGGCCTTCGCTCTGGCGTGCTTCGGGCAGCGCGTCGTTGCCGTAGCTGCGGCCACCACGGCTTTCGCGTGCTTCCAGGTTGCGTTCGCCGCGCGGTGTGGCGGTGCGGCCATCGCTGCGGCCTTCAGTCCGGCGGTTGCCGGGAGCGCCGTTGCGTGCGCCAGTGTTGCGGCGTTCGTTGCCTGCGCCGTCACCGTTGCGGAACTCGGGCTGGCGCGGTTCGCCATAGCCGGGGGTGGTCGGCTGCATGGGGGGCGTGACCCGCACTGGCATGCTGGGCGGGGTGGCCGCCACGCCAAACAGGCGGCGCAACCAGGCAAAGAAGCCCGTTTCGGCTTGTTCCGGCAGCTGGGCCTGCGTGGCGTGGCCGTAGCCTGCCGCCTGCTGGTAGGCGCCAGGCGCGGCCTGTACCGGCGGGGCATTGTGGTGGTGTTGCGGCGCCGGTGCGGGGGCCGGAGTCGGGGTCGGCTCCGCGCGGGCGGCCACCGGGGCACGGCCATCGGGCAACACGCCCTTGATGACCGGCTCTTGCCGGTTGGCGCGTTCGTGGCTGCGGCGCGTCACGGTTTCGCTGTCTTCGATCTCCTCGACCAGCTTGTAGCTGGCTTCCATGTCCTCCAGGCGCGGGTCGTCGTGCTTGAGGTGCTCCAGCTTGTAGTGCGGCGTATCCAGCGACTTGTTGGGCACCATCATCACGTTGATGCGCTGCTTGAGCTCGATCTTGGTGATTTCGATGCGCTTTTCGTTCAGCAGGAAGCTGGCGACCTCCACCGGCACTTGCACCAAAACTGCGGCAGTGCCGTCCTTGAGCGACTCTTCCTGAATGATGCGCAGAATCTGCAACGCCGACGATTCGGTGTCGCGGATATGGCCAGAACCACCACAGCGCGGGCAGGGTACCGAAGCGCCTTCGTTCAGGGCAGGGCGCAGGCGCTGGCGGCTCATTTCCAGCAAGCCAAATTTGCTGATGGCACCAAACTGCACGCGGGCGCGGTCCTGGCGCAGCGCGTCGCGCAGGCGGCTTTCCACCTCGCGGCGGTTGCGGCTTTCCTCCATGTCGATGAAATCGATCACAATCAAGCCACCCAAATCGCGCAGACGTGCTTGGCGCGCCACCTCATCGGCGGCTTCCAGGTTGGTGCGCAGCGCGGTTTCCTCAATGTCGCCACCCTTGATGGAGCGTGCCGAGTTCACATCCACCGCCACCAAGGCTTCGGTCTGGTCGATCACAATCGCGCCGCCGCTGGGCAACTGCACGGTGCGGCTGTAAGCGGTCTCAATCTGGTGTTCGATCTGGAAGCGGCTGAACAGCGGCGCGTCGTCGCGGTAACGCTTCACGCGGTGCTCGTGTTCCGGCATCACGTGTGCCATGAACTGGTGCGCCTGCTCGTAAATGTCGTCGGTGTCGATCAGGATCTCGCCAATATCGACATTGAAATAATCGCGGATGGCGCGAATCACCAGGCTCGATTCCTGGTAAATCAGGAACGCACCCTTGCCCGCCTTGGACGCGCCCTCAATCGCCGTCCACAGCTTGAGCAGGTAATTCAAGTCCCATTGCAATTCACCGGCCTCGCGGCCAATGCCGGCGGTGCGGGCAATGATGCTCATGCCATTGGGGTAGTCCAGCTGTTCCAGCGTGGCCTTCAATTCGGCGCGGTCCTCACCCTCGATGCGGCGGCTCACGCCACCGCCGCGCGGGTTGTTGGGCATCAGCACCACATAGCGGCCCGCCAGGCTGACGTAGGTGGTCAGGGCCGCGCCCTTGTTGCCGCGCTCTTCTTTTTCCACCTGCACCAGCAGTTCCTGGCCTTCGCGGATCACGTCCTGGATGCGCGCCTGCGACGGCGCCACATTGCCCTGGAAGTACTGGCGCGAGATTTCCTTGAACGGCAGGAAACCGTGGCGCTCCTCGCCGTAATCGACAAAGCAGGCTTCCAGCGACGGCTCCACGCGCGTGACCACCGCCTTGTAAATGTTGCCCTTGCGCTGCTCGCGCCCTTCGATCTCGATCTCGTAATCCAGCAGCTTTTGCCCGTTCACAATCGCCAGGCGGCGTTCTTCGGCCTGGGTGGCATTGATCAGCATGCGTTTCATGGTTCTGTCCTCTTCTCACAACAAACAAACCGCCCCGCAGTGGGGCGCGGTACTGCCGTGAACCCGTTGGCCGAGCACGAGAACGAGGAGGAATTGCCGGAGAGCCTCAGGACAAAGCGGGGTGGAGGGCGCAGCTCGTGGCCGCGTGCTCAAGCCCGTCCGGGCATAGGCGCGTGGAGGTGGGTGATCAACACAGGGGGCAAGATGGTGTGCAACACGGTGTGTGTCTGTACTACAGCTCTTGTGGTCACTTCGGTCCGCGTGAAGCTGGCCTGACACAGGACGGGCGCCAGCTCCACGTTGGGGGTATTCCGTTTCGGGTTCGCGTATTCAAACGACGGGTTCAACGCCAGGGGCGTGGCCGGTAGCGGAGGCATTTGGAGCACTCGCCCGGCAACGCGCCAGCGTTGGCAACTGGGGTGCCAGCGCGCTGCTTGTCACGACTGCCTTAAACTTGACGGCAAATCCAACTCTGACACCAGCAGCGCACGGTCGGTTTGATTATAGACTTGCGCGCCCATCTCCATGCACACACCCGCCCAAGTCCGGCATTTCACGGTCGATGCCGAATCGACCGGTCAACGGCTCGACAACTACCTGCTGCGCGAACTCAAAGGCGTGCCCAAGACCCACATCTACCGCATCATCCGTTCCGGCGAGGTGCGCGTCAACAAGGGCCGCGCCAGCGCCGACACCCGGGTGCAGGCGGGCGACGTGCTGCGCGTGCCGCCCATTCGCCTGTCCGAGCGCGCCGAGCTCAAGCAGACCCAGCCCGCCGCCCCGGCGCGCGAATTCCCGGTGCTGTTCGAGGACGCGGCCCTGCTCGCCATCGACAAGCCCGCCGGCGTGGCCGTCCATGGTGGCAGCGGGGTCTCGTTTGGCGTGATCGAGCAGGTGCGCCGCGCCCGCCCGGGCGCGCCGCTGCTGGAGTTGGTACACCGCCTGGACCGCGAGACCAGCGGCATCCTGCTGATTGCCAAGAAACGCAGCGCACTCAAGGCGCTGCAAGACCAGTTCCGCGAGCGCGAGACCGGCAAGACCTACCTGGCGCTGGTGCAAGGGCAGTGGCCCGCCAACAAAAAGGTGCTCGACCAGCCGCTGCGCAAGTACCTGCAACCCGACGGCGAGCGCCGCGTGCGCGTCACCAGCGCCGACGACCCGGAGGGCATGCGCTCCATCACCCTGGTCAAGGTGCTGGGCAGCATGGCAGTACCCATGCCCGACGGCGCGCCGCCCCAGCCGTATTCCTTGCTGGCCGTGACCATCAAGACCGGGCGCACGCACCAGATCCGTGTCCATTTGGCCTCGGCGGGTCACCCGATTGCCGGGGACGACAAATACGGCCATTTCGACACCAACAAGGCCTTGCAAAAGCACGGCTTGAAACGCATGTTCCTGCACGCCTGGAAATTGAGCGTCACGCACCCCGTCACGCAGGAAAAGCTGCAATTGCAAACCCCATTGCCGCCCGAATTGCACGATTGGTGCCACGTGTCGCGTTTGATTGACTAGAATAGCGCCTCGTTGGAAATTTTTAAAAAAGGTCAATCTCATGTCCCTCGACAATCAGCCAGAATCGTACGAAGAATTGATGAGCCAAGCGCAAGCCCTGCTGGCTCAGGCCGAGCAGATCCGCAAGTCCCAAAAGGCCAGCGTGATTGCCGAAATCAAGGAAAAGATGAAAACCTTCGGTATTACCGCCGAAGAACTCGGCGACACCGGTGGCACACGCAAAAAAGTGGCCGGCTCCAAGGCCAAGTCCGAACCCAAGTACCGTGGCCCCAATGGCGAGCCGTGGTCGGGCGGCCCGGGCCGCCGCCCGGACTGGGTCAAGGCCGTGCAGGCAGCGGGCGAAGACCTGGAAAACTACCGCATCCAGAGTTAAGGCCACTTGGCTTGCGCACAAAGGCACCCTGCGGTGCCTTTTGTCTTTCTGGAGCTGTGGCGGGCGTGGCTGGCGCCCAACCCTGTATCCTTCACGCCCATGCGCCAATTTGACCTGATTGCCTTTGACTGGGATGGCACCCTGTTCGACTCTACTGCCATCATCACCCGCAGCATCCAGGCGGCGGTGCGCGACGTGGGCGGCACCGAGCCATCCGCCGCCGCTGCCTCCTGGGTCATCGGCATGGCCCTGCCGCAAGCCCTGGCCCACGCCGCGCCCGATGTGGCGCCGGAGCACTACCCGCTGCTGGGCGAGCGTTACCGCCACCACTACCGCCAGCACCAGGATGATGTGACCCTGTTCGACGGCGTGCTGCCACTGCTGCACGACCTGAAAAGCCGCCACCACTGGCTGGCCGTGGCCACCGGCAAGAGCCGACGCGGCCTCAACGAGGCCCTGCAGGCCGTGGCGCTGCAGCGCGTGTTCGACGGCTCGCGCACCGCCGACGAAACCGCCGGCAAGCCGCACCCGCTGATGTTGCACGAGCTGATGCGCGAGTTTGGCGTCGAGCCCGAACGCACCCTGATGGTGGGCGACACCACGCACGACCTGCAGATGGCCATCAACGCCGGTTGCGCCGCGCTGGGCGTGAGCTACGGCGCCCACGCCAGCGACGAACTGCACGCGCTGCGACCCCGGCACGTGGCGCATTCGGTGCGCGAACTGCACGACTGGCTGCTGGCCCACGCCTGAGCGCCATCCCGACATCTTCCGACCCAGAACGCAGAAAGAACACCCGCCATGAGCATCCAATGGTTTCCGGGGCACATGCACGCCACCCGCAAGGCGATGCTGGAGCGCATCAAGGACATCGACGTGGTGATCGAGATGCTGGACGCGCGCCTGCCGGGCTCCAGTGCCAACCCCATGCTGGCCGAGCTGACGGCGGGGCGCCCCACGCTCAAAGTGCTCAACAAGCAGGACGTGGCCGACCCCGAACGCACCGCGCAATGGCTGGCGCACTACAACGCTCAGCCCAGCACGCGCGCCCTGGGGCTGGACGCCAGCGTCACCGCGCCCGCCAAAGCGCTGATTGCGGCCTGCTTCGAACTGGCGCCGCTGCGTGGCGGCATGGTCAAGCCCATGCGCGTGATGATAGGCGGCGTGCCCAACGTGGGCAAATCCACCCTTATCAACACCCTGGTGGGCAAGCGCGCCACCAAGACCGGCGACGAGGCCGGCATCACCAAGAACGAGCAGCGCATCGTGCTGGCCGACGACTTCTACCTCTACGACACGCCCGGCATGCTCTGGCCCAAGATCACGGTGCCCGAGACCGGCTACCTGCTGGCAGCCAGTGGCGCCGTGGGCCGCAACGCCTACGACGAGGAGGAGGTGGCGCTGGAGTTGCTCAAGGTGTTGCAGCAGCCCTACGCCCACCTGCTGGAAGCGCGCTACAAGTGGGGCCTGGCCCCCGGCGCCATTGCCGCCATGCCCGACCACGAACTGCTCGACGCCGTGGGCCGCAAGCGCGGCGCGCTGATGCCCGGTGGGCGCATCAACACGCAAAAAGCCGCCGAAGCGGTGCTCAACGACTTTCGCAGCGCCACGCTGGGCCGCATCACGCTGGAGACGCCCGCGCAGTTCCTGGCCTGGCAGCACGCCGCCGAACAACTGCAAGCCCAGCGCGACGCCGAACGCCTGCAACGCCAGACCCAGCGCCGCAGCGACTTCCATGCCAGTGCCAAGCGGCGCAAAAAAACCTGAAAAACCCGATTGGGTGTGACCCCGGCCCCAAATCGATCCAAAAACAAGCGAAAATAAGCCCCCGTGCCTCGGTGGTGAAATAGGTAGACACAGCGGACTTAAAATCCGCCGCTCGCTTCAGAGGCGGCGTGCCGGTTCGACCCCGGCCCGAGGCACCAGTTCTGCACCAACCCGCTCCTTACATCCCATGCCCCACTTCAACCCGCCCTTTGAGATTCACGTGCATGGTGACGTCCCGCTGCGCGACGATGTGGACTTCTCGCAGATCCAGGAGGCCATCAAGCCGCTGTGGCAGTACGCCGGCGCGCATTCCCTGCTGGACGGCGCGCACAGCGCCTACGAGGACGAGCCGGGCATCCGCTTCGACCCCAAGGAGCACCTGCTGCAGATGTGCTGGACCGTGCCCGGCGACGAGGATTTCCGCCAGGCCATCGAGGACGCCTGCATGGGCCTCAACGAAATTGCCGCCGCGGGCGCCCCGATCGAGGTCTCGTTCTACGACACCGAATTCGACGACGAGGAGGCCGATCCCGAGGCCGAATCGCGCGACGACTTTTTGATGTGCTTTGTGGGCCCGAACCCGGCCGCCATCATGCAGATCCAGCGCGACATGCTGGTGCACGACGTGGTCAACCTGATGGAGCGCCACTTTGACGCCTCGGAGCTGGGCGATGTGGTGGCCTCGATCGACCGCCTGTTCACCGACCGCTTTGACGCGCTGGTGAGTTCCATGCAGCTGGGCAAGCCGCCACGCGGTTCCGGCGGCAATGGCAACAATGGTGGCCACGGTGGCCCGTCGCGCAAGCCGCGCCATCTGCACTGAACCTGGCCCGCATTGGGCACCGGGTTCTGTCCCGTTGCAGCGGCCACAAAAAACCCGGCTCCAAGCCGGGTTTTTTGCTGTATGGCTTCAGGCGGCCGCGAAGGCCGCCCGCGTTCACGTTCAGGCCGCGTTCAGGGCAATGCCCTTGAACTCGCCGCTGGCGATGCGCTTTTTCCATTCGGCGGGGCCGCTCTCGTGCACGTTGGCACCGCTGGAATCCACTGCCACGGTCACGGGCATGTCTTGCACGTCAAACTCGTAGATGGCTTCCATGCCCAGGTCGGCAAAGCCCACCACCTTGGACGACTTGATGGCCTTGGCCACCAGGTAGGCGGCACCGCCCACGGCCATCAGGTAGGCGCTCTGGTTGTCCTTGATGGCCTCGATGGCCACCGGGCCGCGCTCGGACTTGCCGATCATGGAGATCAGACCGGTCTGCTCGAGCATGGTGCGGGTGAACTTGTCCATGCGGGTGGCGGTGGTGGGGCCGGCCGGGCCGACCACCTCGTCACCGACCGGATCGACCGGGCCGACGTAGTAGATCACGCGGTTGGTGAAGTCCACCGGCAGCTTCTCGCCCTTGGCCAGCATGTCGGCAATGCGCTTGTGCGCGGCGTCGCGGCCGGTCAGGATCTTGCCGTTGAGCAGCAGCTTCTGGCCCACTTTCCAGCTGGCCACTTCTTCCTTGCTCAGGGTGTCGAGGTTGACGCGGGTGGCCGATTTGGTATCGGGCGTCCAGGTCACGGCAGGCCAGTCTTCCAGCTTTGGCGGCTCGATCTTGGCCGGGCCGGAGCCGTCCAGGTGGAAGTGGCAGTGGCGGGTGGCGGCGCAGTTGGGCACCAGCGCCACCGGCAGGTTGGCGGCGTGGCAGGGGTAGTCCAGCACCTTCACGTCCAGCACGGTGGTCAGGCCGCCCAGGCCTTGTGCACCCACGCCCAGCGCATTGATTTTTTCCATCAGTTCCAGGCGCAGCTGTTCCGGGCGGGTCAGGGCAGCGCCGCTGGCGGCCTTGGCCTTGAGCTCGTGGATGTCCACCGGGGCCATGATGGATTCCTTGGCCAGCAGCATCGCCTTCTCGGGCGTGCCACCGATGCCGATGCCGATGATGCCCGGCGGGCACCAGCCAGCGCCCATCTCGGGGATCTTCTTCAGCACCCAGTCCACCAGATCGTCGGACGGGTTGAGCATGGCGAACTTGGACTTGGCCTCGGAGCCACCGCCCTTGGCCGCGCAGATCACTTCCACGTGGTCACCGGGCACGATCTCGAAGTGCACCACCGCCGGCGTGTTGTCCTTGGTGTTCTTGCGCGCACCGGCCGGGTCGGCCAGCACCGAGGCGCGCAGCGGGTTCTCGGGGTTGGCATAGGCGCGGCGCACGCCCTCGTCGATCATTTGTTGCACGCTCATGGTGGCGTCGGGCCAGGTCACGTTCATGCCGACCTTGATGAACACCATGCCAATGCCGGTGTCTTGGCAGATCGGGCGGTGGCCTTCGGCGCTCATGCGCGAGTTAGTCAGGATCTGCGCGATCGCGTCCTTGGCGGCCGGGTTCTGTTCGCGCTCGTAGGCTTCGCCCAGCGCCTTGATGTAGTCCAGCGGGTGGTAGTAGCTGATGTACTGGAACGCGTCGGCGACGGACTGGATCAGGTCTTCTTGCTTGATGGCGGTCATGGGGGTCTTTCTCAGACGGAGGGACGGTAAAAAAACGGGATTCAGTGCTCAGTGACTCAGTGATCCTGCGCCGCACCCGGCGGGTGCAGCAGGCGGTCGGTCATGGCAATGGCCATCGCGCTGGCCAGGAAGGCCACGTGGATGGCGGTCTGCCACATCAGCACCTTGACGTCGTAATTGTCGGCGTTGATGAAGGTCTTGAGCAGGTGGATGGACGAAATGCCGATGATGGCGGTGGCCAGCTTGACCTTGAGCACCGAGGCGTTGACGTGGTCGAGCCATTCCGGCTGGTCGGGGTGACCTTCAAGGTTGAGGCGCGAGACAAAGGTCTCGTAGCCGCCGATGATGACCATGATCAGCAGATTGGAGATCATCACCACGTCGATCAGGCCCAGCACCACCAGCATGATGATGGTCTCGTTGAGCGCGTTCACCTGTGCGTCGCTCTTGTAGCCAATGCTGGTGATGAGCGCCTGCAACGCTTGTGTGTTGCCAAAAGCGGCTTCTAACAAATGCACCAACTCGACCCAGAAGTGGTACACGTAGATGCCCTGGGCGGCAATCAGGCCCAGGTACAGCGGCAGTTGCAGCCAGCGGCTGGCAAAGATCAGTTTCGACAGCGGGTGGACGCGCCGGGCGTCGGTGTTTGCAGGGGAGGGCAGGGACATGGGGCAACCAGAAAAAACAACCGCCGCCATTGTAGGGTAGGGCCGCAGCCCCTGCCGGGTGGCGGCGCTGCGCGTGTAAGAGCCTCGTCAGAGAGCCCGCGCACAGTAAGCGCCCGAGACATTCCCACATATAAACAGGAGACTTCTGCATGTCCGCACCTTCGTCCGCCATCCAGTCCACCTTGGTTGAAAACCGCGTGTTCGAGCCCAGCGCCGCCACCCAGGCCGCCGCCCGCATCAGCGGCATGGACGCCTACAACGCCCTGTGCGCCGAGGCGGAACAAGACTTCGAAGGCTTCTGGGCCAAGCGCGCCCGTGAAGTGCTGACCTGGCACAAGCCCTTTACCCAGACGCTGGACAGCTCCAACGCCCCGTTCTACCAGTGGTTTGCCGACGGCGAGCTCAACGCCTCGTACAACTGCCTGGATCGCCACATGGGCACCCCGGTCGAGAACAAGACCGCCATCATCTTCGAAGCCGACGATGGCACCGTCACCCAGGTCACGTACAAGGAGCTGCTGGCCCAGGTGAGCCAGTTTGCCAACGTGCTCAAGGCCAAGGGCGTGCAAAAGGGCGACCGCGTGGTCATCTACATGCCCATGACCGTGGAAGGCGTGATCGCGATGCAGGCCTGTGCCCGCATTGGGGCCACCCACAGCGTGGTGTTCGGCGGCTTCTCGGCCGGTGCGCTCAAGGACCGCATCCAGGACGCCGGTGCCGTGGCCGTCGTCACCGCCAGCTACCAGATGCGCGGCGGCAAGGAGCTGCCGCTCAAGGCCATCGTCGATGAAGCGTTGGAAGCGGGCGACTGCCCCTCGGTCAAGAGCGTGATCGTGTTCCAGCGCACCCCGACCGCCGTCAACATGGTGGCCGGGCGCGATACCTTCATGCACGAGGAAATGGCCCAGCAGACCACCACCTGCCCGGCCGAAATGGTGGGTGCCGAGCACCCGCTGTTCGTGCTCTACACCTCGGGCTCCACCGGCAAGCCCAAGGGCGTGCAGCACAGCACCGGCGGCTACCTGCTGTGGGCCAACCTGACCATGCAGTGGACGTTCGACCTCAAGGACAGCGACGTGTTCTGGTGTACCGCCGACATCGGCTGGATCACCGGCCACACCTACGTGGCCTACGGCCCGCTGGCCGCCGGTGCCACGCAGATCGTCTTTGAAGGCGTGCCGACCTACCCGAACGCTGGCCGCTTCTGGCAGATGATCGAGAAGCACAAGTGCACCATCTTCTACACCGCACCCACCGCCATCCGCTCGCTCATCAAGGCCGCCGACACCGACGAGAAGGTACACCCGAAGAACTGGGACTTGTCCAGCGTGCGCCTGCTGGGTTCGGTCGGCGAGCCCATCAACCCTGAAGCCTGGATGTGGTACTACAAGAACATCGGCGGCGAGCGTTGCCCCATTGTGGACACCTTCTGGCAAACCGAAACCGGTGGCCACATGATCACCCCGCTGCCGGGTGCTACGCCGCTGGTGCCGGGTTCCTGCACGCTGCCGCTGCCGGGCATCACCACCGCCATCGTCGATGAGGCGGGCCACGACGTGCCCAACGGCGCGGGTGGCATCCTGGTGGTCAAGAAGCCGTGGCCGTCCATGATCCGCACCATCTGGGGCGACCCGGAGCGTTTCAAGAAGAGCTACTTCCCCGAAGAGCTCAAGGGCTACTACCTGGCCGGCGACGGCGCGGTGCGCAGCGAAGACCGTGGCTATTTCCGCATCACGGGCCGTATCGATGATGTGCTGAACGTGTCGGGCCACCGCATGGGCACGATGGAAATCGAATCGGCCCTGGTGGCCAAGACCGACCTGGTGGCCGAAGCCGCTGTGGTGGGCCGTCCGGACGATCTGACCGGTGAAGCCATTGTGGCCTTCGTGGTGCTCAAGCGCCCGGTGCCCACCGGCGACGAAGCTAAGGCGTTGGCCAACGAGCTGCGCAACTGGGTGGCGCACGAGATTGGCCCGATCGCTAAACCGAAGGAAATCCGCTTCGGCGAGAACCTGCCCAAGACCCGCTCCGGCAAGATCATGCGCCGTCTGCTGCGCGGCATTGCCAAGGGCGAGGCCATCACGCAGGACACCTCGACGCTGGAAAACCCGCACATCCTGGAACAGCTGGCCAAAACCAACTGATTGCCGGTGCCGTGGCACGGGTGGCCTTGGGGTCGCCCGTGTGGGTGGCAGCCCGGCTGCCAGCCCATGCAAAAAGCCCGCCAGATTGGCGGGCTTTGCTGTTTGCGGGTGGCGCTTGACGGGCCAAACGGGCTGGCACCCGTGCCGGGGCGGCCAGCCTGCAGACCTGCGTCTATTTCTGCTCCAGCACCCAGGTGGCGAGCTTTTTGGCGTCCTCGGCGCTAACGCGCGGATTGGCGGGCATCGGGATCACGCCCCACACGCCTGAGCCACCGTGCACAATGCGGTTGGCCAGCACGTCGGCGGCGGTGGGGTCGCTGGCGTAGCGTTTGGCAATGTCCTTGTACGCCGGGCCCACCAGCTTGCGTTCCACCGCGTGACAACCCATACAATTTTTGGACTGGGCCAGTTCCGGGCTGGCCAGCGCGGGCAGCGCCACGGCGGTGCTGGCCAGCAAAATCAGAAGAGCGCGTTTCACGGGTGGGGTCCTTGCGTCAGAATGCCCGGGCGGGCCAATGGGGGTATTTTATCGGGGCGCCTGTGCTGCTTTGATAACAATTACCAGTTGTTGCACTCTCGTGCTGGGTGTTACCCGGTTTTAAGAAAGGGGCGGTCATGTACCTGTTGCTGTTGGGGTTGTTGTTCATTGTGGCCAAATACCTGGGCTGGTCGCCGGTGGCCAGCTGGCCGTGGTGGTGGGTGCTGTCGCCGCTGGGGTTGGCGGTGCTGTGGTGGTGGTTGGCCGACGTGTCGGGCTACACCCGGCGCCAGGCCGACAAGCAAATGGCGCAGCGCCAGCGCGACCGCCTCAACAAGGGCCGCGAACGCATGGGCCTGCCACCTCTGAAAGACTGAGGCGCTGCGACATAATTGCCCCCATCCTGTTTTTTCTTCGATTCCCCCTCCAATACACAAGGTGCCCTGAACCATGCCCGCCTACCGTTCCAAAACCTCCACCGCTGGCCGCAACATGGCCGGTGCCCGCTCGCTGTGGCGCGCCACCGGCATGAAGGACGAAGACTTCCAGAAGCCCATCATCGCCATTGCCAACTCGTTCACCCAGTTTGTGCCGGGCCACGTGCACCTGAAGGATCTGGGCCAGTTGGTGGCGCGTGAAATTGAAGCCGCTGGCGGTGTGGCCAAAGAGTTCAACACCATTGCGGTGGACGATGGCATTGCCATGGGCCACGATGGCATGCTGTACTCGTTGCCCAGCCGCGATTTGATCGCTGATTCGGTCGAGTTCATGGTCAACGCCCACTGCGCCGACGCGCTGGTGTGCATCTCCAACTGCGACAAGATCACCCCCGGCATGTTGATGGCCGCCATGCGCCTGAACATTCCGGTGGTGTTTGTGTCGGGTGGCCCGATGGAAGCGGGCAAGGTGCAGCTGACCAAGCCCGGCAGCAAGACCATTGAAATCAAGAAGCTGGACTTGATTGATGCCATGGTGATGGCCGCCGACGACAAGGTCAGCGACGCCGATGTGGCCGAGGTGGAACGCTCCGCCTGCCCGACTTGCGGTTCTTGCTCTGGCATGTTCACCGCCAACTCCATGAACTGCCTGACCGAAGCCTTGGGCCTGAGCCTGCCGGGCAATGGCACCGTGGTGGCCACGCACGCCGACCGCGAACAGCTGTTCAAGCGCGCGGGCCGTCTGGCGGTGGAGCTGTGCCAACGTTATTACGAGCAAGAAGACGCCAGCGTGCTGCCGCGCGCCATCGGTTTCAAGGCGTTCGAGAACGCCATGACGCTGGACATTGCGATGGGCGGCTCCACCAACACCATTCTGCATCTGCTGGCCATTGCCCAGGAGGCCGAGATTCCCTTCACCATGAAGGACATCGACCGCCTGTCGCTGCAAGTGCCGCAACTGTGCAAGGTGGCGCCCAACACCAACAAGTACCACATCGAGGACGTCCACCGCGCCGGTGGCATCATGGGCATTCTGGGTGAGCTGGATCGCGCGGGCAAGCTGCACACCGACGTGCCCACCGTCCACGCCAAGACCATGAAGGATGCGCTGGAGCAATGGGACATTGCCCGGAATCCGTCGGACGAAGTCAAGACCTTCTACATGGCCGGCCCGGGTGGCGTGCCGACCCAGGTGGCCTTCAGCCAAAACAGCCGCTGGCCCAGCCTGGACGCCGACCGCGCCGAAGGCTGCATCCGTTCGTTGGACCACGCTTTCTCGCAAGAGGGCGGGCTGGCGGTGCTGCACGGCAACATTGCGCTGGACGGTTGCGTCGTCAAGACCGCCGGGGTGGACGACAGCCTGCTGGTGTTCGAGGGCAACGCCCGCGTGTTCGAGTCGCAGGACGAGGCGGTGGAGAACATCCTGGGCGACAAGGTGGTGGCCGGTGACGTGGTGGTGATCCGCTACGAAGGCCCCAAGGGCGGCCCCGGCATGCAAGAGATGCTGTACCCCACCAGCTACATCAAGTCCAAGGGCCTGGGCAAGGCCTGCGCGCTGCTGACCGATGGCCGCTTCTCCGGCGGCACCTCCGGCCTGTCGATTGGCCACGTGTCGCCCGAAGCGGCGGCGGGCGGCGCCATTGGCCTGATCCGCGATGGCGACCGCATCCGCATCGACATTCCCCAGCGCAGCATTGACGTGCTGGTGTCGGACGAAGTGCTGGCCCAGCGCCGCGCCGAGCAGGACGCCAAGGGCTGGAAACCGGCCCAGCCGCGCCCGCGCAAGGTGTCGGCGGCGCTCAAGGCCTACGCCAAGCTGGCCACCTCCGCCGACAAGGGCGCGGTGCGCGACCTGTCGTTGCTCGACGACTGACGACGCACTTCGGTACCGGATCCAGACGGACAAGCCCCTGTGTGCCCCACAGGGGCTTGTGGCTTTCAGGGCACAATGCGGGCCATGTTGATGCACCCGCAAATTGATCCGGTGGCCCTGCAACTGGGGCCGTTGTCTGTTCATTGGTATGGTTTGACCTACCTGGCCGCTTTTGGTCTGTTCTGGTGGTTGGGCTTGCGCCGCTTGCGCCACCCCACCTTTGCTGGTACCGCGTGGCAACCGCGCGATGTGGAGGATGTGCTCTTTTTAGGCGTGCTGGGTGTGGTGGTGGGCGGGCGGTTGGGCTATGTGGTGTTTTACAAGCCATTGGAATATCTGGCGCACCCACTCAAGGCGTTTGCGGTGTGGGAAGGTGGCATGAGTTTCCACGGCGGCTTGCTGGGCGTGCTGCTGGCGATGGTCTGGTTTGCGCGCAGTCGCCAGCGCCCATGGTTGCAAGTCATGGACTTTGTCGCGCCGTGTGTGCCCACCGGGTTGGCGGCGGGGCGCATCGGCAATTTCATCAATGGGGAGCTGTGGGGCCGTGTGGCCGATCCGTCGTTGCCGTGGGGCATGGTGTTTCGAGGTGCCGGGGAGCTGCCGCGCCACCCGTCGCAGTTGTACCAGTTTGAGCTGGAGGGGCTGGTGCTGTTTGTGCTGTTGTGGTGGTACGCCCAACGTCCGCGCCGCTTGGGCGAGGTGTCGGCGCTGTTTCTGGTCGGTTATGGCCTGGCGCGCTTCAGCGCCGAGTTTTTCCGCGAGCCCGACGCCCACCTGGGCTTGCTGGAGCTGGGCCTGAGCATGGGCCAGTGGTTGAGCTTGCCGATGGTGCTGGCCGGTGCGCTGCTGTGGCTATGGGCGCAACGCCAGCCACGGCCTGTGGCCGCCTGATTCCGTCCGCCCCTCAATTTTTTGGAGACAAAACCATGAACGACCACAACGTGTTTGCCGCCTTGCGCGCCGCTTTCCCCGCCGATCTGGACGCCACAGCGGTGGAAACCGATACCAGCCAGTGTTACAGCTGGCGCGATTTGGACCAACTCGCGGCGCAGATGGCCAACCTGTTGGCCTCGTTGCAACTGCCTACTGGGGCGCGGGTGGCGGTGCAGGTGGACAAATCGGTGGAAGCGATGGCCTTGTACCTGGCCACCTTGCGTGCGGGCTATGTGTTTTTGCCGCTCAACACCGCATACCAACAGGCCGAGATCGAATACTTCATCACCGACGCTGAACCCGCCGTGGTGGTGTGCAGCAGCGCCCACTTTGGTTGGGTCAGCAAGATTGCGTTCAAGGCCGGCACGGCCTCGGTGTTCACACTCAACGACGACCGCACCGGCACCTTGCTGGAACGTGCCGCCCACCAGAGTACCGAGCACACGCCCGCGCTCAAACAGCCGGATGACTTGGCCGCCATCCTCTACACCAGCGGCACCACCGGGCGCAGCAAGGGCGCGATGTTGAGCCACGGCAACTTGCTCAGCAACGCGGTCATGCTCAAGGACTACTGGGGCTGGCAGCCGGGCGATGTGCTGATCCACGCCTTGCCCATCTTCCATGTGCATGGCCTGTTTGTGGCCATCCACGCCGCCTTGCTCAATGGCAGCCCCATGTTGTGGTGTGCCAAGTTCGATCCCAAGACCGTGATTGGCCTGTTGCCGCGTGCCACCGTGTTCATGGGCGTGCCCACGCTGTACGTGCGCATGCTGGCCGAACCAGCCTTGACCCCCGAGGTGGCCCGCCACATGCGGCTGTTCATTTCCGGTTCCGCGCCGCTGCTGATCGAAACATTCCACGACTGGCAAGCCCGCACCGGCCACACCATTCTGGAACGCTACGGCATGAGCGAAACCATCATGCTCACCTCCAACCCCTACCGCGCCGACGCGCGTTATGGCGGGCAAACCGAGCGCTGGGGCGGCACGGTGGGCTTCCCGTTACCGGGGGTGGATTTGCGCATTGTGGACGACGCTGGCGCCCCGGTGCCCACCGGCGAGATCGGCGGCATTCAGGTGCGCGGCCCCAATGTGTTTGCCGGTTACTGGCGCATGCCCGAAAAAACGAAGGAAGAATTCACCGCCGACGGCTGGTTCAAGACCGGCGATGTGGGGCGGCAGGACGAGCGCGGCTACATCACCATCGTGGGGCGCAGCAAGGACCTCATCATCAGCGGCGGCTACAACGTCTATCCCGCTGAGATCGAAGGCTACCTCAACGAGTTGCCCGGCGTGGCCGAAAGCGCCGTGGTGGGCGTGCCGCACCCCGATTTTGGCGAGGTGGGGGTGGCGCTGATTGTGCCCAAGCCCGGTGCGGTGCTGGACGCCGACGCGCTGCTGGCCACGCTCAAGGCCCAGTTGGCCCATTTCAAGATCCCCAAGCGCGGCTTCATCGTCACCGACTTGCCGCGCAACACCATGGGCAAGGTGCAAAAGAACCTGCTGCGCCAGCAGTACCACGCCGAATTCACGGCCTGATAAGGTGTGCTTGCGGTGCTGGGTTCAGCGCAGCACCAGCACCGGAATGTGCGAGTGCGTCAGCACCTGCTGGGTCTCGCTGCCCAGCAGCAGGCGTTGCAGGCCCTTGCGCCCGTGCGATGCCATCACGATCAGGTCGCAGCCCTGTTCCTTGGCCGCCGCAATCAGCGCCTCGGCCACCAAGTCGGCGGCCACCGTCAGTGGGTGCAGCGTCACGCCCAGCGCGTCGGCCTCGGTGCGGATGGCGCCCACGATCGCGTCGGCTTCCTCGCGCCACTGCTGCTCGATTTTCTCGATCTCCTCAGCGGCCAGCACCACGCTGCCTTCAAAATACGACTGCGGGTACTTGGGCACCACCTTGAGCGCCACCACCTCGGCGCCGGTGGCTTGTGCCAGGCGCAAGGCGTGCTGCACCGCCACATGGGACAATTCGGAGCCGTCGGTGGCCACTAGTATCCGTTTGTACATGGGTTTTCTCCTCTGTTGCAAAGCCAATAGGTACAGGCCATCCTAACCGATGCTTACGTCCCATGCCCATGCCAACCTCCTCCAGCTCCCCGCCCGCCGCGCCAGCTTCCACCGGCTGGCTGGCCGACCACCGTGGCCCCTTGACGGTCACGGACGACTTTAGCGTGCTCGACGACCCGCTGGAGCAGCAGGACTTCACGCAAGCGTGCGAGGTCGATGGTCAGGCGCTGTCGGAATCGGTGCTGATGGTGCAGGGCATGTACTGCGCCGCCTGCTCGGGTGCGGTGGAGTCGGCGCTGGACGGCCTGCCCGGCGTGGCGCAGGCGCAAGTCCACGCCGCCACCCGGCGCCTGACGGTGCGCTGGAACCCGGCCCGCACCCGCCTGTCCGACCTGGCGCGCGCGGTGGGCGATGCGGGCTACCGCGTGCTGCCCATGCAGCAGGCCCTGAGCGTGAGCGCGCGGCTGGCCGAGACCCGCAAGGCGCTGTGGCGCCTGTTCGTGGCCGGTTTTTGCATGATGCAAGTCATGATGTACGCGTGGCCCGCCTACGTGACCGAACCCGGTGAAATCCCCGCCGACATCGACCAGCTGCTGCGCTGGGCCAGCTGGGTGCTGAGCCTGCCGGTGCTGTTGTTTGCCAGCGGGCCGTTCTTTGGCAGTGCGTGGCGCGACCTCAAGCGCGGCCGCGTGGGCATGGACACGCCTGTCTCGTTGGGCATCGTCATCACCTTTGTGGCCAGCACGGCGGCCACCTTCGACCCCGCCGGCCCCTGGGGCAAGGAGGTGTGGTTCGATTCGCTCACCATGTTCGTGTTCTTTTTGCTGGGTGGGCGCTACCTCGAATTCAAGGCCCGCGACCGCACCGCCGGTGCGCTGGACGCGCTGATGAACCGTTTGCCCGAGCGTTGCGAACGCCAGAACGCGGCGGGTGATTTCGATAGCGTCTCGCTCAAGCGGCTGGCGGTGGGCGATGTGGTGCGCGTCCACGCCGGGCAGGCCTTTCCTGGCGATGGCGAGGTGCTCAGCGACGGCGTCACCGTGGACGAAGCCCTGCTGACGGGCGAATCGCACCCCGTGACACGCCGCCGTGGCGAGACCGTGGTGGCAGGCAGCTTCAACCTGGCCGGGCCCGCGCTGGTGCGGCTGCGCAAGCTGGGGCGCGACACCCGCTTTGCCCAGATCGTGCAGCTGATGGAAAACGCCTCCACCGACAAGCCGCGCCTGGCCCAGCTCGCCGACCGCATTGCCGCGCCGTTCCTGGTGCTGGTGCTGCTGGCGGCGGCGATTGCGGCGGCGTACTGGTGGCAGATCGACCCACAACGCTCGCTGGCGGTGGCGGTGGCGGTGCTGATCGTCACTTGCCCGTGTGCGTTGTCGCTGGCCACCCCGGCGGCCATGCTGGCGGCGGCGGGGCGGCTGGCCAAGCAGGGCATCCTGGTGCGGCGCCTGCAGGCGTTCGAGACCCTGGCCCACATCGACACCGTGGTGTTCGACAAGACCGGCACCCTGACCGAAGACCGCATCGTGCTGCGCCAGGTGCTGACGCGCCCCGGCACCACCGAGGCCGACGCGCTGCAACAGGCGCACCGCCTGAGCGTGGTGTCGCTGCACCCGGTGTCGCGCGCCATTGCCGCCGCCGCGCTGGATCGCCTCCAGGCCGATGGCGGCACGCCACTGCCCGCGCTGGACGGCATCCGCGACATCCCCGGCCAGGGCCTGCAGTGGCAGGGTGGGGCGGGCCAGTGCCTGAGCCTGGGTTCGGCGCGCTGCTGTGGCCTGGACGAGGCCCAGCTGCAGGCCCAAGGCCTGACCGTGGCCGATACCCCCTGCGCCTACCTGGCCGACGAACACGGCTGGCTGGCCACCTTTGTGCTGGACGAAGGCGTGCGCGAGGACGCCGCCAGCGCCCTGCAGCACCTGCGCGCCATGGGGTTGCAGGTGCGCCTGCTCTCGGGCGACAAGCCCGCCGCCGTGCAGCGCGTGGCCAAGCGCCTGGGCCTGGCCGAGGTGGTGGCTGGTGCCAGCCCCGAACAAAAGCTCGCGCAAGTGGTGCAATGGCAACAGGCCGGGGCCCGGCTGGTGATGGTGGGTGATGGTCTCAACGACGGCCCCGTGCTGGCGCGCGCCGACAGCTCGTTTGCGCTGGGCCACGGCGCGCCGCTGACGCAGGCGCAGTCGGACTTTGTGGTACAAAGCGGGCGTTTGTCCGATGTGGTGCAGGCGCTGGTGCTGGCGCGCCGCACCATGGCGGTGGTGCGTCAGAATCTGGTATGGGCGGCGGTGTACAACCTCGTGGCCGTGCCGCTGGCGCTGGTGGGCTGGATGCCGCCGTGGCTGGCCGGCCTGGGCATGGCCGTCAGCTCGTTCTGGGTCATTGGCAACGCCATGCGCCTGGCGCGCTCCTGAGGCGCCACAGCCCGGGTCTTTTTACACACACAACAGGTGTCGCATCAACTATGGAAGTGCTGTACCTCCTCATCCCCTTGTCGGTGGTGCTGGTGCTGGCCATCATCGGCCTGTTCTGGTGGGCGTTGCAATCGGGTCAATTCGACAGCGTCGAGCGCGAAGGCGAGCGTATTCTTCGCAACGATTGATGTGTGTCAACGTTGGATTTTCGTGTTGGGTTGAAACTTTAAAATGGTGTCTTTACGAGGAGTTTTTGTATGTCCGTGACAACAATGGCCCCCCCAACCGGGGTCTATAACGACAAGGTCGTCAGGCAATTCGCCATCATGGCGGTGGTCTGGGGCGTGGTGGGCATGCTGATGGGCGTGATCATCGCGTCCCAGCTGGCATTTCCCGAGTTGAACTTTGGTATTCCGTGGCTGTCCTACGGCCGATTGCGGCCCCTGCACACCAACGCGGTGATTTTTGCGTTTGGTGGCTGCGGCCTGTTTGCCACCAGCTACTACGTGGTGCAGCGCACCTGCCAGACCCGCCTGATCTCTGACAAGCTGGCCGCCTTCACCTTCTGGGGCTGGCAGGCGGTGATCGTGCTGGCCGTCATCTCCCTGCCGCTGGGCTACACCCAGTCCAAGGAATACGCCGAGCTCGAGTGGCCGATCGACCTGCTGATCGCCGTCGTCTGGGTGATGTACGCCGTCGTATTCTTTGGCACGGTGGGCATCCGCAAGGTGCGCCACATCTACGTGGCCAACTGGTTCTTCGGCGCCTTCATCCTGGCCGTGGCCCTGCTGCACATCGTCAACAGCGCCGCCCTGCCAGTGGACATGTTCAAATCCTACTCCGCCTACGCTGGCGTGCAGGACGCCATGGTGCAATGGTGGTACGGCCACAACGCCGTGGGCTTCTTCCTCACCGCTGGCTTCCTGGGCATGATGTACTACTTCATCCCCAAGCAGGCCGAGCGTCCGGTGTACTCCTACCGCTTGTCCATCGTCCACTTTTGGGCGCTGATCTTCACCTACATGTGGGCCGGCCCGCACCACCTGCACTACACCGCTTTGCCCGACTGGACCCAGTCCGTGGGCATGATCTTCTCCTTGATTTTGTTGGCACCGTCTTGGGGTGGCATGATCAACGGCATCATGACCCTGTCGGGCGCCTGGCACAAACTGCGCGACGACCCGATCTTGCGCTTCCTGATCGTGTCGCTGTCGTTCTACGGCATGTCCACGTTTGAAGGCCCGATGATGGCCATCAAGACCGTCAACGCCCTGAGCCACTACACCGACTGGACTGTGGGCCACGTGCACTCCGGCGCCCTGGGCTGGGTGGGCCTGGTGACCATGGGTTCGCTGTACTACCTGATCCCGCGCCTGTTTGGCCAGAAGAAAATGTACTCGGTGCCCGCCATCGAGCTGCACTTCTGGGCCGCCACCATCGGCATCGTGCTCTACATTGCAGCGATGTGGATTGCCGGCGTGATGCAAGGCCTGATGTGGCGCGCCGTCAACGCCGACGGCACCCTGACCTACACCTTCGTGGAGTCGGTCAAGGCCAGCTTCCCGTTCTACGTCATCCGCCTGGCCGGTGGTCTGCTGTACCTGGGTGGTATGGTGGTCATGCTGTGGAACGTGCTGATGACGGTGCGCCAAGGCCTCCAGGCCGGTGCCGTGCCCGAGGTCCGCATCCCCGCCGTTGCTGCGGCCCACGCTTGAGGAGTCATGACACATGGCCAATCACAACGATACCGCCAAGGGTTTCACGCACGAGCGCATTGAAACCAACAACTTTCTGATGATCGTGCTCATCCTGCTGGTCTTGACCGTGGGTGGGTTGCTTGAAATCGTGCCGTTGTTCTTCCAGAAATCCACCACGCAGCCAGTGCCGGGCCTCAAGCCCTACACCGCGCTGCAGCTGGCCGGCCGCGACATCTACCAGCGCGAGGGTTGCTATGGCTGCCACTCGCAAATGATCCGCCCCTTCCACGCCGAGACGCTGCGCTACGGCCCGTACTCGGTGGCTGGCGAGTCCGTGTACGACCACCCGTTCCAGTGGGGTTCCAAGCGCACCGGCCCCGATCTGGCCCGCGTGGGTGGCCGCTACTCCGACGAATGGCACCGCATCCACCTGAACAACCCGCGCGACGTGGTGCCCGAGTCCAACATGCCCGCCTACCCGTGGCTGGAGCAGACCTTGGTCAAGGCCGAGGGCATGCCCGCGCGTCTGGCGGTGATGAAGAAGCTGGGCGTACCGTACTCCGACGAGGAAATTGCCAAGGCCGCCGACGAGGTCAAGGGCAAGACCGAGATGGAAGCGGTGATTGCCTACCTGCAGGTGCTGGGCACCGCCATCAAGTAAACCCGGAGAGGCATCATGGACATCAACGACGTGCGTATCGTGGTCACTCTGACCAGTTTTGTGCTGTTCATCGGCATCTGGGGCTGGGCGTGGTCCAAGCGCAACCGGGCCTCGTTTGACGAAGCTGCCCAGTTGCCTTTTCAAGATGAATAACACTCAGACAGAAAGAGAACATCATGAGTGACTTTGTAAGTGGCTTCTGGTCATGGTACGTGGCCATCATCACCCTGGTCTCGATCACGGCCTGCGGCGTCCTGCTGTGGCTGACCGACAAGACCAAGGTCCAGTCGGCGGCCGACAACACCACCGGCCACGTGTGGGACGGGGATCTGTGCGAGATGAACAATCCGCTGCCGCGCTGGTGGAAGTGGATGTTCGTCATCACGGTGGTGTTTGCGTTCGCCTACGCCGCGCTGTACCCCACGCTGGGCGTCAGCGACGGCAAGCTGGGCTGGTCCTCGGCTGGCCAGCACGCGGCCGAGGTGCAGCAGGTCAAGGACTCCATTGCCCCGCTGTACGCCAAGTTCACCGGCATGCCGCCGGAAGAGCTGGCCAAGGACTCGCAGGCGCTGGCCATTGGTGAGCGGCTCTACCTGAACAACTGCGCCCAGTGCCACGGCTCGGACGCACGCGGCAGCAAGAGCTTTCCCAACCTGACCGACAACGACTGGCTGGGCGATGGCACGGTGGCCCACATCAAGAACACCATCACCAACGGCCGCCAGGGCATGATGCCCCCGATGGCTGCGGCGGTGGGTTCGCCGGAAGATGTGCGCAACCTGGCCCAGTATGTGCTGAGCCTGTCGGGCAGCCCGCACGATTCGGTGCAGGCCGCGCTGGGCAAGTCCAAGTTTGGCGTATGCGCCGCCTGCCACGGCCCGGAAGGCAAGGGCATGGCCGCCACGGGTGCGCCCAACCTGACCGACCAGATCTGGCTGCACGGTTATGGCGCCGAGGCCATCATCAAGATGGTCAACGAAGGCAAGAACAACGTGATGCCGGCCCAAAACGCCAAACTCACGTCTGAGCAGATCCATGTGCTGACCGGCTATGTGTGGAACCTGTCCCACAGCGCCAAGCCTTTGTGAGCGTATACTGGTGCTGGTATTGAAGGTTCATTGAAACAAGGTTTGCCGTGAGCACCACACCCCAACCCCCAGACGCCAAAAAGCCCAAGGTCATTCCCATCGTGCCAGCCCCTGCCACCGCGCAGGCGGATGGTGATGGTGTGGAGGTGTCCCTGTACGAGGCGAGCAAGAAGATTTACCCGCGTTCCATCTCGGGCTTGTTCAGCCGCTGGCGCTGGGTGTTGGTGTGGCTCACGCAAATCGTGTTCTACGGCCTGCCGTGGTTGATGTGGAATGGCCGTCAGGCCATCCTGTTCGAGCTAGAAACACGGCGTTTCTACATTTTTGGTCTGGTGCTGTACCCGCAGGACTTTATCTACCTGACTGGGTTGCTGGTGATTTCGGCACTGTCACTTTTTTTGTTCACGGCCGTGGCCGGACGTTTGTGGTGCGGTTACGCCTGCCCGCAAACCGTGTACACCGAGATTTTCCTCTGGATCGAGAAGCTGGTCGAAGGCGACCGCTCGGCCCGCATCCGCCGCGACGAAGCCGACCTGTCGCTGGAAAAGGTGGGCAGAAAAACCCTCAAGCACTTCCTGTGGGTCGTGTTTGCGCTGTGGACCGGCTTTACCTTTGTCGGCTATTTCACCCCCATTCGCGAGCTGGGTGGGGCGGTGGTCAGTCTGGGCCTGGGGCCGTGGCAAACCTTCTGGATTCTGTTCTACGGCTTTGCCACCTACGGCAACGCCGGCTGGATGCGCGAGCAGGTGTGCAAGTACATGTGCCCTTACGCCCGCTTCCAGAGCGCAATGTTCGACAAGGACACCATGATCGTCACCTACGACGAGGCGCGTGGCGAGCCGCGCGGCCCGCGTGGCAAGTCGGTCGATCCGAAAACCAAGGGCCTGGGGTCGTGTATCGACTGTACCTTGTGCGTGCAGGTGTGCCCCACTGGCATTGACATCCGCAACGGCCTGCAGTACGAGTGCATAGGCTGTGGCGCCTGTATTGACGCCTGCGATGAGGTGATGGACAAGATGGGCTACGCCCGTGGCTTGGTCAAGTATTCGACGCAGAATGGCATGACCAATGGCTGGAACCGGGCCCAGATGCTGCGCCGCGCGCTGCGCCCGCGCGTGCTGATCTACACCGGCATCCTGCTGGCGGTGTGTGTGGCGGTGGGTGCCAGCCTGTTCATGCGCACCCCGCTCAAGGTGGATGTGATGCGCGACCGCACCGCGTTGGCACGCATGGTGGAGCAGGGCCGCATCGAGAACGTGTACCTGCTGCGCCTGATGAATGCCACCGAAACGCCGCAGACCTACCAGTTCACGGTGGAGGGTCTGCCCGGCATCGGCATTGCCTCCACCACCGAGGTGACGGTGCTGCCGACCGAGGTGCGCTCGGTGCCGGTTCGGGTGCAGATTCCGCCCAACAGCAGCGCGCCAGGCTCGCACACCGTGCATTTCACCATCCGCTCGGCCAATGACGCCGCGCTGCAGGTGAAGGAAAAATCCGTGTTCTTGGTGCCGCGCTGAGGCCGGTGTCCGTGTTGTCCCTTTTGTTGTGAATAGGCGGTGGCCATGAGCCAAGCGGTTTCTTCTGTGGATGTGGCAGGCAGTGCCAAGGCGCGGCCCTGGTACGCTGAGCCCTACGTCTGGCTGGTGATTGGCGGCCCGCTGGTGGTGGTGGTGGCATCCGTCATCACCATCACGCTGGCGGTGCGCAATGCCGACCCTGTGCTGGAGCGCAAATCGGCTGCCACCATCAACGCCGAGGCCTTGCAGCGGTTGAGTGAGGAAGAGCGCGCTGCGGTGCTGTCCACCAGCCTGGAGCCGGCGCAAAAGGTGCGCAACCACGTGGCGTCGCCGGTGATTCCGGGCGACAAGTGAACTTGGCAGGCCCGGCGGGCCTGTCCCGCTTCAGGCCGGGTGCGGGTTGACGATGCGCGCCAGCGCATCGGTGTCCTTGATCTGGACGTAACGCTGCTTGACCTGGATGATGCCGTCCTCCATGAACTTGGAGAAAGTGCGGCTCACGGTTTCGAGCTTCATGCCGAGGTAGCTGCCGATTTCCTCGCGCGTCATGCGCAGGATCAGCTCGGATTGCGAGAAGCCACGCGCGTGCAGCCGCTGCACCAGGTTGAGCAAGAAGGCGGCCAGCCGCTCCTCGGCGCGCATGCTGCCCAGCAGCAGCATCACGCCGTGGTCGCGCACAATCTCGCGGCTCATGATCTTGTGGATGTGGTGCTGCAGTGCGCTGAACTCGCGCGAGAGCTGCTCCAGGTGCTGGAACGGCAGCACGCAGACTTCGGCGTCTTCCAGCGCCACGGCGTCGCAGGTGTGGCGGTCGTGGACGATGCCATCGAGCCCCAGGATCTCGCCCATCATCTGAAAGCCTGTGACCTGGTCGCGGCCGTCGCTGGTGGTGAGGCAGGTCTTGAAGAAGCCCGAACGGATGGCGTACAGCGAGCTGAATTTCTCGCCATTGTTGAACAGGGCCTGGCCACGCTTGAGGCGGCGGCGCGACGCCACCACGCTGTCGAGCTGGCTGAGCTCCTGCTCACTCAGGCCCATGGGCAGGCACAACTCGCGCAGATTGCAGTTGGAGCAGGCGACCTTGATGCTGTGAGTGTCCATGATGGCTTGAGCGTGCCAGCCAGCAATACAACACGTCCTGCGAGGCTGATAAAGACTGTTGTGCGGTGTTTGGCGGAAGCGGTGAGATTCGAACTCACGAACGGTTGCCCGTTGCCGGTTTTCAAGACCGGTGCAATCGACCACTCTGCCACGCTTCCGGGTCGGATAAGTGCGGATTGTAACCGTGTTGCCAGCTGCAATTCGTGCCACACTCTGGCCCCATGTCTTCTACCGAATGGGCGCACAAGGCGCTGAGTATTTTCGATGCCGTGGTCGGCCAGGCCGGGCACTTGCGCGAGCGGCCCGGCCAGCGCCGCATGGCACAGCAGGTGGCGCACACTTTCAGCGAGGCCGATCTGGGCGAGGTGGCCCCCGACGAGGCCACCGGGCTGGAGCCGGAGCCGGTGCGCTCGGTGGCGGTGATCCAGGCGGGCACCGGGGTGGGCAAGTCGCTGGCCTACACGGTGCCGGCGGTGGTGCTCGCCCTGGAGCGCAACACGCGCGTGCTGATTTCCACCGCCACGGTGGCGCTGCAGGAACAACTCGTCAACAAGGATTTGCCCGCGCTGGCCGCCAGCTTGCCGCAGCCGTTCCGCTTTGCACTGGCCAAGGGGCGGGGCCGCTACGTGTGCAAGCTCAAGCTGGAACGCTGGCTGGGCGGCACCGATGGCGATGCGCACGACTTTTGGGACACGACCGAGGACATGTTTGGCGATGCCGCCCCGGCCAAGGCCCAGCCTGCGGCGCAACCGGAAGTCCAGCACGCCGAACGGTTGGCGTTCTACCAGGCCCTGTCGGATCAGCTCACGCGTGGCGGGTGGGATGGCGACCGCGACAACCTGCCCCAGGCCCCCGAGGTGGCGTGGTGGGGCGCGGTGGCGGCGGAGGCCAGCTCCTGTACCGCGCGCCATTGCCCGGCCTACAACGAGTGCGTGTACTACGAGCAGCGCAAGGCGCTGGTGGGCGCGCAGGTGATTGTGGTCAACCACGACCTGTTGCTGTCGTCGCTGCAATCGCGCAGCTTGCCCGAGCTGGACAACTGCCTGCTGGTGCTGGACGAGGCGCACCACCTGCCCGGCACTGCGCTGGACCAGTTTGCCGCCAGCATGGACTTGAGCCGCCTGACCTGGATCGAGCGCCTGAGCAGCTACGCGGTGCGCGCGGGTGGCCTGCTGGCCGTGAGCGAGGTGGCGGAGGTGGCCCAGCACGCCGCGCTGTTACGCCAGAGCTTGCAGGAGGTGGCGCGCGTGGCGCTGGAGGTGTATGGCGACGAACTGCGCGCGCAGCCGACGTCCGCCTGGGGCCCGGCCCGCGTGCGGGTGCCGGGCGGGGTGCTGCCCGACGAGCTGGTGGTGTCGCTGACCCACCTCAACACCCACGCCGAGGCGTTTCTGGCGGTGTTGCGGCTGGTGAGTGCGGCGCTGCGCCTGCACATCCGCGACAACCCGGACGAGGCGCGCCGCTGGTCGCAGATCTACGCCCAGCTGGGCACCATTGCGCCCCGGCTGGAGGCGGTACAACGCACCACGCAGCTGCTGCTGCAGGCCCAGACCGAGGACGACGCCCCGGTGGCCAAGTGGTTCACGCTGGAGGTGGTGCACGACCTGGTGGTGCTGCACGCCCACGCCAGCCCCACGCTGCCCGGTGCCACGCTGCGCCAGCACGTGTGGAGCAAGGTGCGCGCAGCGGTGCTGACATCGGCCACGCTGACCAGCTGCGGCCATTTTGATTTCTTCCTGAAGGAATCAGGCCTGAACGACCACCCGGCGGCGGTGGCGCTGGAGGTGCCCAGTCCGTTCGATTTCGAGCGTCAGGGCCGCTTGGTGCTGGCCGAGACGCAGGCCGATCCGCGCCAGGCCGCTGCCTTCACCGCCGAGATGGTGCAGGCGCTGCTGGCCGACCTGCAGCAGGTGCAGCACGGCGCGCTGGTGCTGTTCACGTCCCGCGCAGCCCTGAAGCAGGCCGAGGAGGCGCTGCCGGACCCGTTGCGCACCCTGGTGCTGTCGCAGACCGCGTGGCCGCGTGGCCAGCTGCTGGCGCGGCACCGTGAGCGCGTGGCGGCGGGCCAGCCGTCCATCATCTTTGGCCTGCAGTCGTTTGGCGAGGGGCTGGACTTGCCGGGGCAGCTGTGCCAGGACTTGTTCATCACCAAGCTGCCGTTTGCGCCGCCGGACGATCCGGTGGGCGAGGCACGCGCCGAGTGGCTGCGCTCGGTGGGGCGCGACCCGTTCTCGGAGCTGGTGGTGCCCGCTACAGCCATCCGGCTGGCGCAGTGGGTGGGGCGCGCCATCCGCACCGAGGAGGATGAGGCCCACGTTTATTGCTACGACCGGCGCCTGGCCCAGACCGGCTATGGCCAGCGCCTGCTGCAGGGCTTGCCGCCTTTCACGCGGGTGCGGCGGGCGGCGGTGCCAGCGTTTTGACGCCGCCGGGGCTGGCGGCTTGCAGCATGGCCAGCGCATCGGCTTGCCAGTGGTGCAGGGCGGTGTAGAAGCCTTCCCACACGCAGCCGTTGCAGCCCCGGCCGCAGCAGCTGGTGGGTTCGGGCGGTGGTGGGCGCAGCGTCAGTTGTTGCTGGTGCAGCGCGTGCTGCAGCTGGCCGATGCGCTGGCGGGCCTCGGGCAGGGACGTCAAGGGGGCGGACAAAGACTCAACAAACGACATGGGTGTGGACGGGGCGGTGCAAAAAACCGTGCATTGTGAACCGGTTTGCTGCTGTTGCCACCTCCGCCCTTCCTGGATATTGTTGCCACCGTTGCCCTTCCAGGCACTTGGGTGTCGGGCGCCAGATGTGCGGTTGTGGCTGCGCCTATGGCCGCAGCACCTGTTGGACAATTGCCCACATGACCCATGCCACCGATACCGATGACGACGACACCCCCGCTGGCCCACCCATGCCCGCGGGCGGCAAGAACTACATCACCCAGGCCGGTTGCGACCGCCTGCGCGCTGAGCTGGTGCAACTGCTGGACGTGGAGCGGCCCAAGGTGGTGGAAACCGTGCACTGGGCGGCCAGCAATGGCGACCGCTCCGAGAACGGCGACTACCTGTACGGCAAGAAGCGCCTGCGCGAGATCGACCGCCGCATCCGATTTTTGACGCGGCGTCTGGACATGGCGGTGGTGGTCGATCCGTCGCTGCACCACGGCAAGGATCAGGTGTTCTTTGGCGCCACCGTGACCTACGCGCGCCAGGACGGCAGCGAGACCACCGTCACCATCCTGGGCATGGACGAGGCGGACACCGCGCAGGGCCACATCAGCTGGGTGGCGCCGGTGGCGCAGGCGCTGCTCAAGGCCCGTGAAGGCGACGAAGTGCGCTTGCGCACCCCCCACGGCTGGGAGGTGCTGGAGGTGCTGGAAGTGCGCTATCCGGTGCCCGTGCCGTAGCCCGGTGTGTTGCGCTGCATCAACGCTGCCGTGTCGGGGTAGCACGCCGGGCGTATTTGGCCCCACAATGCAGGCACAGGGCCGCTGTTCGTGCCCGTTGCCCGGATTTTTGTATGGACAAGCATTACCTCTCTCCCCTGTTCAGCCCCCAGTCGATGGTGGTTTTTGCCAATCAGCCCGCCGAGGGTGGCGAGCCCTTGCCACCGCACGCCGCCACGCTGCTGCGCATGCTCGAAGCCCAGCCCTTTACCGGCACCATCACGCGGGTGGACATGCACCGCAGCGGCACGCTGGCCGATCTGGCGCACATGCAGGCCGACCTGGCGCTGGTGGCGCTGCCCCCCGCCGATATTGCCGACGCGCTGGAACTGGCCGGGCACATGAAGTGCCGCGCCGCGCTGGTGGTGGGCGATGGCGTCAGCGCCGAGCTGTCTGCCCGGCTGCACGAGGTGGCGCGGCGCCACAACCTCCAGCTGCTCGGGCCCAACGCCTTGGGGGTGCAGCGCCCGCGTCTGCAGTTGAATGCCAGTGCTGTGGGGCCACTGGCGGCCACTGGGCCGATTGCGCTGGTGTCGCAGTCCGGTGCGCTGACCAGCGCGATTCTGGACTGGGCGCAGCACAACGGTGTGGGGTTTTCGACCGTGGTGTCGCTGGGGCCGCACACGGCGCTGGACACGGCCGAGGTGCTGGACTTTCTGGCCAGCGACTCGCAGACGCACAGCATTGTGGTGTACTTGGAAAGCATTTCCAATGCGCGCCGTTTCATGAGCGCGCTGCGTGCGGCGGCCAACGCCAAGCCGGTGGTGGTGCTCAAGGCCGGCCGCAAGTCGGCGGGCAATGCCGCGGCGCAGACGCACAGCGGTGCCATGATCGGCAGCGACGACGCCTTTGACGCCGCCTTGCGCCGCGCCGGTGCGGTGCGGGTGCATTCGTTTGTGCAACTGTTTTCGGCGGCCAAGTGTCTGGCCTCGCGCTACCGCCCGGTGGGCAAGCACCTGGCCATCATCAGCAACGGGGGCGGCCCCGGCATCCTGGCCGCCGACTGGGTACAGGAACTCGGCCTGGAGGTGGGACGTCTGAGCCCTGAAAAAGCCCAAGCCCTCAAGCCCAGGCTGGCACCCAACGCTTCGCTGTGCGACCTGATCAACCTGTCGGCGGACGCACAGCCCGAGCACTACCGCGCCGCCATGGACGCGGCCAACCAGGAGCCCGGCATCGACGGCGTGCTGGTGGTGCATTCGCCGCGCATCGGGGTGGACAGCCTGGCCGCCGCCGAGGCGGTGGTGGCCGGCTACCGCCACCTGAGCAAGCCGCTGCTGACGTGCTGGATGGGCGATGCCACGGTCATCGAGGCGCGCAACCTGCTCTCCAACAGCAGCATCCCGACCTTCCGCATGCCCGAGGCGGCGGTGGACTCGTTTGGCAACATTGCCAGCTTCTACCAGAACCAGCAGCTGCTGCAGCAGATGCCGCCGCCGCTGTCGTCGCTGGCCCAGCCCGACATCGAGGGCGCGCGCCTGCTGATCGAGGGCGTGCTGGCCGAGCGGCGCACGGTGCTGACCGAGATGGAGTCCAAGTCGCTGCTGTCCACCTTCCATATTCCGGTGACGCAGACCCTGCTGGCACGCAGCCCCAACGAGGCCATGATGATTGCCAACCAGCTGGGCTACCCGGTGGCGCTCAAGATCGACTCGCCCGACATCACGCACAAGTCCGACGTCAACGGCGTGGCGCTCAACGTGGCCAACGCGGTGGGCGTGCGCGACACCTTCCGCAGCATGATGGAGTCGGTGGCGCGAGTGCAGCCCAAGGCCCGCATCAATGGCGTGACGGTGCAGAAGATGGCCTGCAAGAAGCGCGGCCGCGAGCTCTACATTGGCGTGGTGACCGACCAGTCGTTTGGCCCGGTGATCACGTTTGGCTCGGGCGGCACCATGATCGAGCTGTTCGACGACCACGCGATGGAGCTGCCGCCGCTCAACCAGTTCCTGGCGCGCAGCCTGATTGGGCGTGCCCGCGTGGCCGAAACGCTGGGCGCCTGGCGCGGCGCGCCAGCGGTCGATCAGGAAGCGATCGAGCAGGTGCTGCTGCGCGTGTCGGAGATGGTGTGCGAGCTGCCGCAGCTGCGCGAGCTCGACATCAACCCCATCATCGTGGACGACACCGGGGCGGTGGCGGTGGATGCGCGCATCGTGATCGGGCACGCCACCTCGCAAAGCGACGCCCCGGCGCGCCACTATGGCCACCTGGCCATCTCGCCGTACCCCAGCCACTACAGCCAGCACTGGCCCATGCCGGGCGGTGGCGAGTACCTGCTGCGCCCGATCCGGCCCGACGACGCGCAGATGCTGCAAGACCTGGTGCAGCACCTGTCGGCGGAGAGCCGCTACTTCCGCTTCGTCTCCAACAGCCCCAAGCTGTCGCCGGCCATGCTGGCGCGCCTGACGCTGATCGACTACGACCGAGAGATGGCGCTGGCCGCCATCCTGAAAGAGCGCCAGACCAACGACAGCGGCGAGACGGTGGAGACCGAGCGCATCATTGGCGTCTCGCGCTACATCACCAACCCCGACAAGGCCAGCTGCGAGTTCTCGCTGCTGGTGGCCGACGAGTTCAACGGCAAGGGGCTGGGCTCGCGCCTGATGCTGTCCATCATGGAGGTGGCGCGCGACCGGGGCCTCAAGGAGATTGACGGGCTGGTGCTGGCCAACAACCGCAACATGCTTAGCCTGATGCGCAAGCTCGGTTTTGTGGTGCAGGAGTTCCCGGAAGACGAGGACTTCAAGCTGGTGGTGCACCAGCTCTGAGCTTGGCTACCGCGCCGCCTCAGCGCGGCTTGGGTGTGGGGTGGACGCGGTGCGCCCGCACCACCGAGGGCGTGCGCTTGAGTGCGCGCAGCACGTGCGCCAGGTGCACGCGGTCGCGCACGGCTATCAGAAAGTGCAGGTCGGCGGCGCTGTGCAGCGCGTCCTCGTTCATGTGGATGTGGTTGATGTCGGCCTCGGCGGCGGCAAAGGCCGAGGCCACCTTGGCCAGCACGCCCTTGCCGTTCTCGATTGTCACCAGCACCGCCGACTCGAACAGGCGCACTGGGGCCTCCGACCACTCCACGTCCAGGAAGCGTTCGCTGTCGCGGTGCAGCAGCTTCTTGCCGGTGGGGCAGTCGTCGGTGTGGACCACCAGCCCTTCGCCCCCCCGGCCCAGGTAGCCCACGATGCGGTCGCCTGGAATCGGGTGGCAGCAGCTGGCGTACTGCACCGAGGCACCCTCGCTGCCGTCGAGCGTGACCACGCCCTGGCTGAGCTGGTCGGGCGCGCCGCCGTAGCGTTCCTGGCTGATGAGCAGCAGGTCGGGGCGCTGGCCGCTTTCGCCCAGCAGCGAGGCCAGCTTCTTGCCCACCATGCTGGCAATGCGCTTGCCCAGGCCGATGTCGGTCAGCAGCTCGTCAAGCGTCTTGTTGCCGGTAAAGCGCAGCAGCTTGTCCCACAGCGCCTGTTCGCTGGCCTCGGGCAGGGTGGCAATGCCTTCGCTGCGCAGGGCCTGGCGCAGCAGGCGTTCGCCCAGCTCCATCGACTCCTGCTGTGCCAGCGTCTTGAGGTGGTGCCGGATCTTGGAGCGCGCCTTGCCAGTGCGCACAAAGCCCAGCCAGCTTGGGTTGGGCTTGGCGTGCGGCGAGGTGACGATCTCCACCACGTCGCCGTTGGTGAGCTCGGTGCGCAGCGCCACTTGTTCGCCGTTGATCTTGGCGCCGATGGCGCGGTGGCCCACGTCGCTGTGGATGGCGTAGGCAAAATCGACCACGGTGGCGCCGCGCGGCATCGACATGATCTTGCTCTTGGGCGCGAACACGTACACCGCGTCGGGGAAGAGGTCGATTTTGACGTGGTCCCAGAACTCGGCGGCATCCCGCGTTTCGTGCTGGATGTCGAGCAGCGACTGCAGCCACTGGGTGTTGAGGCGTTCGGCGGCCTGGCTGTGCGGGTCGATGGCCTTGTAGAGCCAGTGCGCCGCCACGCCCGATTCGGCCACCACGTCCATGGCCGGGGTGCGCAGCTGGAACTCGATGTTGGTGCCAAACGGCCCCACCAGCGTGGTGTGCAGCGACTGGTAGCCGTTCATCTTGGGGATGGCGATGTAGTCGCGGAACTTGCCCGGCAGCGGCTTGTAGAGCTGGTGCAGTACGCCCAGCGCGGTGTAGCACTCGGTCAGGCTGTCGAGCACGATGCGGAAACCGTAGATGTCGGTGACTTGCGCAAACGACAGGTGCTTGAGATCCATCTTGCGGTAGATGGAGTAGAGCGTCTTTTCGCGCCCGATGATGCGCACCGGCATGCTGTGCTGGCCAAAGGCGTTCTCGACCTCGGCCCGCACGCGCTCGATCAGGTCCTTGCGGCGGTGGCGCGAACGCTCCAGCGCCTTGTGCAGCGCCTGGTAGCGCCACGGGTGCAGGTGCTTGAAGGCAAGTTCCTGCAGTTCGCGGTAGCTGTGGTTCAGGCCCAAGCGGTGGGCGATGGGGGCGTAGATATCGAGCGTCTCGCTGGAGATGCGGCCCCACTTGCTGCGCGGCATGTCGCCCATGGTGCGCATGTTGTGCGTGCGGTCGGCCAGCTTGATCAGGATCACGCGCACGTCGCGCGCCATGGCCAGCAACATCTTGCGGAAGGATTCGGCCTGGTTTTCCTCGCGGCTGTCGAACTCGAGCTTGTCGAGCTTGGTCAGGCCATCGACCAGTTCGGCCACCGGCACGCCAAAGCGTTCCACCAGTTCCTGCTTGGTGACGCCGCAGTCTTCCATCGCGTCGTGCATGAGCGCGGCGGCCAGGGCCTGGGCGTCGAGCTTCCATTCGGTGCAGATCTGCGCCACCGCAATCGGGTGCGTGATGTAGGGGTCGCCGTTCTTGCGCATCTGGCCCAGGTGGGCCTGGTCGGCGAAGCGGTAGGCCAGGCCCACCTGCTCGATGTCGCTGGGGCAGAGGTAGTCCAACTTGTCCACCAGCGCGGCAAAACTGGCGGCCGCCACACTGGCGGCGGTTTGCTCGGGGGTTGGGGTCGGGTGTGTACTCATGCCTTAAATATAGCTGCAGTTGACGGGGCTTGCAGAATTATGTTGCACTGCACAAAAGAAAAAGCACCGCCAGGCGGTGCTTTGACATGGGTGCGCCAGGTTCAGACCGGCACTTTTTTCAGCATCTCGATGCCGACCTTGCCCTCGGCGATCTCGCGCAGGGCGGTCACGCCCGGCTTGTTCTTGCTCTCGATCTTGGGGGTGTGGCCCTGGTTGAGCATGCGGGCGCGGTAGGTGGCGGCCAGCACGAGCTGAAAGCGGTTGGGGATCTTTGCCAGACAGTCTTCAACGGTAATGCGTGCCATGATGGCCTCCAGAGAGAGAATCGTAAACGGGGAAATTACAGCAGATTGAGGGCGCGGAAGGTGTCGGCGCGGGCCCGGCGTTGGGCGGCCACCTTGAGGCGCTGGGCGTGTGCAATGGCTTTCAGGTCGAAAAGCGCACGCTCAAAGAGTTCGTTGATTATAACGAAGTCGAATTTGTCAACCTGGGCCACTTCCTCGGCGGCGTTTTTCATGCGCAGCTCGATCACTTCCTCGGAATCCTCGGCGCGGCGCATCAGACGCGCGCGCAGTTCGGGCCAGCTCGGCGGCAGGATGAAGACCAGCACCGCGTTGGGGAACTGGCGCTTGACCTGGATCGCGCCCTGGTAGTCGATCTCGAGCACGATGTCGGCGCCGGCGGCGATCTTGTCCTCGATCGCCTTGCGCGAGGTGCCGTAGCGGTTGCGGTGGACGTGCGCCCATTCGATGAAGGCGTCCTGCGCCACCATGCGGTCAAACTCGTCGTTGCCGACGAAGTAGTACTCGCGGCCATGCATTTCCTGCCCGCGTGGGGCGCGGGTGGTGTGCGAGACGGAGAGTTCCATGCGCGAATCGACTTCGAGCAGCGCCTTGACCAGGCTGGATTTGCCGGTGCCGCTGGGCGCGGCCACGACGTAGAGGTTGCCGGGGTAGTCGGTCATGTCTTTACTCCAGGTTCTGTACCTGTTCGCGCATCTGCTCGATCAGCACTTTCATGTCCACCGAGATGCGGGTCAGCTCCAGGCTGGAGGATTTGCTGCCCAGCGTGTTGGCCTCGCGGTGCAGCTCCTGGATGAAGAAGTCGAGCCGCTTGCCGACGTCACCGCCCTTGTGGAGCAGGCGCTCGATTTCGTCCAGGTGCGATTGCAGGCGCGTGAGTTCCTCGGCCACGTCGATGCGGATGGCAAAGGCGGTGGCTTCGGCCAAGGCGCGTTCCTGCGCGGCGCTGGTGGCGGCGTCGGCTTGTGCGGCGCCCAGGGCCTCGTTCCAGCGGTCGAGGAAGCGTTGGCGCTGCAGCTCCACGAGTTGCGGCAGCATGGGCTGGGCCTGGGCGGCGAGCTGGCGCAGCTGCGCCGTGCGGTCCAGCAGGGTGGTGGCTAGGCGGCTGCCTTCGCGTTCGCGCGAGCCGCTGAAGTCGGCCACGGCGCGTTGTGCCATCTCGTGCAGGGTGTCGGCCAGGCCGGTGGGTGCGGGGGCGCTGCGGCTGAGGGTCTGCAGCACTTCGGCCACCGACAGCTCGCGTGCGCCGGGCAGCCAGGCGCGGATCTGGTCTTGCAGGCCCACCAGTTTTTGCAGCTCGGGCGTGTTGGGCGCGCGCAGGGCGTTGTCGCTGCGGCCTTCGACCCAGGCGCGCACCTCGACCTTGCCGCGCTTGACGCGGGCGGAGATCAGCTCGCGCAGTGCCGGCTCGTTGGAGCGCAACTCGTCGGACAGGCGAAAGCTCAAGTCCAGGAAGCGGCTGTTGACGGAGCGGATTTCCATCCCCAGCACGGGGGCGCTGACGGGGCTGGTGGGGGTGTCGCCGGGGGGCTGGCTTTGCACGGTGGCATAGCCGGTCATGCTGTAAACTGGCATTGAATCGTCTCGCAATCGGTGGGCAGCGGCACGGGGCTGCCGTCGCTGAGGGCTCGATTATGTCAAAGACCCATGCCAGGTTCTGCCCCACCACCTCAGACCCACACAGAAATACCCATGTCGAACGCTGTTTTGCCGGTGCCTGCCGAGGGCGGTACCGCCGATGGGGCGCGCGTTGCGTGCGCCGCCACAAGTCACAAATTGGTGCTGGCCAGCAACAACGCGGGCAAGCTTGCCGAGTTGCAGGCCATGTTTGCGCCGCTGGGCGTGACGCTGGTGCGCCAGGGCGATCTCCACATCCCCGAAGCGCCGGAGCCACACCGCACCTTCATTGAGAACGCGCTGGCCAAGGCGCGTCACGCCAGCGCGCTCAGTGGCCTGCCCGCCATGGCCGATGACGCTGGCCTGTGCGTCGATGCCTTTGGCGGCCTGCCGGGCGTGGACACGGCCTACTACTGCACCCAGTTTGGCTACGACAAGAGCGACGCCAACAACGTGCGCGCGCTGTTGGAGCAGTTGCAGGGCCAGACCAACCGCCGCGCGGCGATGGTCAGCACCTTGGTGGCGGTGCGCAGCCCGCACGACCCCGAGCCGCTGGTGGCCACGGGCCGCGTGGTTGGGCTCATCACCACCAAGCCGCAGGGCAGCAATGGGTTTGGCTTTGACCCGGTGATGTGGCTGCCCGAATTCGGCCAGACCTTCGCCCAGTTGCCCACCGAGGTGAAGAACGCACACAGCCACCGGGGCCGTGCTGCGCAGGCGATGCTGACGCTGATGCGCGAACGGTGGTTTGCGGCATGAGCAGCGCCATCGTCCAGCTGCACCGGCCCGGGGTGTTGCAACTGTCGGCGCTGCCGCCGCTGTCGCTCTACATCCACCTGCCGTGGTGCCTGAAGAAGTGCCCGTACTGCGACTTCAACTCGCACGAGTGGGGCGCGGCCAGCGGCCAGGGCGGCGCGATGCCGGAGGCACGCTACCTGGACGCGCTGCGGGCCGACCTGGAAAGCAGCTTGCCGCTGATCTGGGGCCGCTCGGTGCACAGCATCTTTATTGGCGGGGGCACGCCGAGCTTGTTCTCGCCGGACGCGATCGACCGGCTGTTGTCGGACGTGCGGGCCTTGCTCAGGCTGGAGGCCGACACCGAGATCACGCTGGAGGCCAACCCGGGCACGTTCGAGACCGACCGCTTCAAGGCGTTCCGCCAGGCCGGCGTGACGCGTCTGAGCATTGGGGTGCAGAGCTTTGACGACCGATTCTTGCAGGCGCTGGGTCGCGTGCACAACGCAGAGCAGGCGCGCGCGGCGGTGGCCGAGGCAGCGCAGCATTTCGAGACCTTCAACCTCGACCTGATGTACGCCTTGCCGGGCCAGACGCTGGCCGACCTGGACCGCGACCTGGACACGGCGCTGGCGTTTGCGCCGCCGCACCTGTCGGTGTACCACCTGACGCTGGAGCCCAACACCTATTTTGCCAAGCACCCGCCCGAGGTGCCGGATGAGGACACCGCCTACGCGATGCTGGACCGCATCACCGAACGCACGGCGGCGGCGGGGCTGGGGCGCTACGAGGTGTCGGCGTACGCGCGCGCCGGGCACCGCTGCTTCCACAACTGGAATTATTGGCAGTTTGGCGACTATCTGGGCATAGGCGCCGGGGCGCATGGCAAGCTCAGTTTTGCCCACCGGGTGCTGCGCCAGGTGCGCTGGCGCGACCCGCAGCGTTACATGGATCAGGCCCTCAGCGGTCAGCCTGTGGCCAGCGAGGAGGAAGTGGCCGCCGCCGATGTGCCGTTCGAATTCATGCTCAACGCGCTGCGCCTGCGCCAAGGGTTTGCGCTGTCGCTATTTGGCGAGCGCACTGGCTTGCCCCTGAGCACCATTGCGCCCGCCCTGGAGCAGGCCGAGCAGCGCGGCTGGATCACGCGCGACCTGCACAGCGTGGTGCCGACCGAGCGCGGCTTTGACTTCCTGAGCGACTTGCAGGCGTTGTTCCTGCCCGATACTGCGGTGTAGGCGGGCGTTGGAGCGGTTTTCCGTCATACCGCTGGTGAAGTGTGGTGGTAAGGTAAAGGCCTTGCCAATCCAACAACAAGGGGACAGGGGACATGTTTGCGGTGTACGGAACGTCGGGGCAGATTTTTGTGGGGCCGCTCGAGGAGATGCGGCGTGTGGTGCCGTTGCGCCGGGCGGCAGCCATCCGCGCCCACGACGGCCAGTTTGACCGGGCGCTGGATGCGGCACTGGCCCCCTATGTGCAACATCCCCCGGCCCAGCCTGGCGCCCACGCCCCGGCGCAGCGGCTGGGCCTGGCGGCCACGCACAGCGGCGGCGCCGAAGCCCTGCAGGCCTACGGCATGGTGCAGCGCGCCCCGCAGGACGGACGCCAGCCGCTGCAGCGCGTGGGCGAGGTGATGACGCACCGCCCGCTGTGTCTGCGCGCGGGCTACAGCCTGCGCGAGGCCTGGCGCCAGCTGGCCGAGGCCGGCTACGGTCAGGCGCCGGTCACCAACAGTGACGGCATCTTGGTGGGCTTGCTGACGCGCGCCGAGCTGCTGCAGCCCGAGCGCCTGCCGCACCCCGACCAGAACCCGGTGGAATGGCACGCCAGCTGGGCCCAGCCGGTGAGCAGCTGGATGCTGTCGCCCGTGCCCAGCGTGGACGAGCACACCGACTTGCGCCGCCTGGCCGAGGTGATGCTGGAGACCGCCTTGCCCGGCCTGCCGGTGGTGGACGCGCGCGGGCACGTGGACGGCTTTGTCTCGCGCACCGACGTGCTGCGCGCCATCATCCACGACCCACCGCTGGACTTGTGGAGCTGATCACAGCAGCTCGAAGCCCTGCCCGCGCACAAATTGCTGCAACGCGTCGCGGCCCGACAGGGACTCTGGCCCCGCCACGCGCTGCGCTGCGACTTCCGACCACCCCACAGGCTTGAGCCCCTGGCTGCGCTGGAACGCTTGCAGGATGGCGTCGTACTGCGCGATCTGTTCCGCTTCCGGCGGCGTGGCGTCGGGGGCGCGGTAGGTCTCGTGGTGCAGCACCAGCGGCTGCGGCATGCGCGGCTTGACGGCGGTGGGTTGCGCCGGGTCGGGGTGGCCCACGCACAGCCCGAACAGCGGGAACACGTGTGCGGGCAGTTGCAGTTCGGCGGCCACGGTGTCGGCGTGGTTGCGCAGTCCGCCGATGTAGACCGTGCCCAGGCCCATGGCCTCGGCGGCCACCACCGCGTTTTGCGCCGCCAGCGCGGCATCGACCACCGCCAGCACAAAATGCTCCAGGTAGCGGTTGGCGTCGGCGGGGCGCTGCTGGCGCTGCGCGTTGCGGTCCAGCCGCGACAGGTCGGCCAGCCAGACCAGGAACAGCGGCGCGTGCGCCACGTGCGCCTGCTGGCCGCACAGTTGCGCCAGCCGCGCCTTGCGCGTCGGGTCTTGCACCGCAATCACCGTCCAGGCGTGCAGGTTGGACGACGTGGCCGCCGACTGCGCCGCTGCCACCAGCCGCTCCAGCGTGCCATCGGCCAGCGGTTGCGTGGTGTAGGCACGCACTGAGCGGTGGTTGAGCAATTGTTGCAGCACATCGTCGCCGTGCAGGACGGTGGCGCCGAGTGCGGGCGCGGCATCGCCATAACGCTGCTGTAGCGCGCTGGCCAGGGTGACGGTGGTGCTGGAGGCGGAATCGGTTGGCATAGGGTGAGTCCTGTGGAGATGCAGGGGAGGGGAAGGGGGATGGAAAGATCAGGCCTGCGCCGTCAGGCCCAGGCATCGAGCAGCGTACCTGGGGTGTGTTCGCGGGTGCGGATGCGCCCCGAGGCCGCATCCAGCCGGTACGCCGCCGATTCCGACGCCAGCCAGTCGTTATCCTCCAGCCAGGTGCCGCTGCGGGCGTCGATCTCGGTGGCCAGCGGCATGCGCTGCTGGCGCTGCGGCCCGGCTGGGCGCTGGGGCCGCAACCGTGCCGGGGCTGGGCGCAATTCCAGCGTCACGCGGCTGGCTGCTGGTGTGGCGGGGGCCAGACCGGAGCGGCCCGGCGCGGTCAGAATACCCATGGCGGCAAATACCCGGTGGTGGAGGTGGTGGACAACAAAAAAGAGGGGCCGAACCCGGCGCGCAGACAGGCCGCATTTTGAAGCAAACGCATAACGCTGCCAAACCGTGCAAAGTGCAGCGACAATAGCGCCTTAACCCTAATGCTGCCCCAGACGCTGTGAATACCACCTCGAAGTCCCCCGCCAAACCCGCCGACCTGTCTCAACTCGATGCCCTGACCGGCGGAGCCTTCACCGCGCCCACCTCGGGCGAACGTGCCACCCGCTTGCGCGAATGGCTGGCCACCGAGCCCAGCTACGACGCCGTGGCCGATGTGTTGCGCGAACTCTCGCACCGCGACAAGGGCGCGGCCAAGCCCGTGAAGGAAAAGCTCGACGAGCTCAAGCGCGCCAAGGCCCAGGAGGCGATTGCCGAAGAATGGGCCGCCAAGGCACAGGCCCTGCTGGCCCAGCCCAGGCTCAACCTGGCCGACGCCATGGCCTGGCAGCGCGACGCCGCCAAGGCCGGCGCGCCGCTGTCCAAGGAGCCGCTGTCGGGCCTCAAGCAGGCGCTGGCCGAGCGCATGAAGGCGCTGGAAGACCTGCAGCACCGCGTGCAGGTGGAGCGCGAGGCCGCCGTGCTGCTGGCCCAACGCATCGAGGTGCTGTCCACCAAGCCCTGGCGCGAGGCCCAGACCAGCCTGGACGGCCTGCGCGCCGACGTGGCCCAGTGGCAGCAACAAGCCGACCAGCTGGCCACCGAGTCCGCCTGGGACAGCCTGGATCCCAAATACCCGGCGCAGCTCGATGCCTCGCGCGCCCAGCTGGCGCTGGTGTGGGACGCCTTTGACGCCGCATTGGCACTGGCCGTGGCCGCTGCCGACGACGCCCAGGCCCCGCTGCCCGCCGTGCCGGTGTGGGCCGATGAGTTGCGCGTGGCGCGTGGCGAGCCGCTGGCCCCGGCACCGGTGGTCGATGCCGCCGCCCTGACCGCCCACAAGGAACAGGCCGCCAAGGTGGTGGGCGCGGCGCTGGACGTGCTGCTCAAGGAAGTGGCCGACGGCCACACCAAGGCCATCCCCAAGGCCGCCGCCGAGCTGCGCAACAGCCTCAAGGAGCACGCGCGCTACATCGAGTCCGAGCTCGACGCCAAGGTGCATGCCGCGCTGGCGCAGGCCGGCGAGCTCGAAGGCTGGCAACGCTGGCGCGCCGACCAGCTGCGCGAAGAGCTGGTGGCCAAAGCCGTGGCCCTGACCGAAGCGCCCGAAGGTCAGCAAATGGGCGGCCGCAAGATGAAGGACGCCCTGCGCACCCTGCGCGAACAGTGGAAAGCCACCGACCAGGGCGGGGTGCCCAACCACGCGCTGTGGAAGAAGTTTGACGAAGCCTGCAACAACGCCTACAAGGTGGTGGAAGCGTGGCTGGGCAAGATCAAGGAACAGAACGAGACCCACAAGGCCCAGCGCCGCGTGCTGATGGACGAGGTCAAGGCCTGGACGCTGGCCAACGCCGACAACACCGAATGGAAGACCCAGTTGCGCGAGCTGCACGCCTTTGCCGAACGCTGGCGCCAGTGCGGCCACCTGAGCGAAAAGGCTTTTGCCGAACTGCAGCCGCAGTGGAAGGCCGTGATGAACGAGGCCCACGCCCGCCTGGAAGTGGCGCAGGCCGAAAGCCTGGCCCGCCGTCAGGCCCTGATCGCCGAGGCCGAAGCCCTGGGTGCCGCGCCCACGCTGCGCATCGACGCCGTCAAGGCCCTGCAACAACGCTGGCAGCAAGAAGCGCACGGCGTGCCGCTGGAGCGCAAGCAGGAACAGAAGCTGTGGGAAGCCTTCCGCAAGCCCATCGACCAGGCCTTTGAGCGCAAGACCGCCGAGCGCGAGAAAACCGCTTCTGCCGTGAGCGAGCACGACAAGCGCGTGCTGGACGCGGCCAAGGCTGTGCAGGCCGCCAACGCCAGCGGTGACGCGCAACAGATCCGCGCCGCCGTGCAGGCGCTGCAAGACGCGGTGCGTGGCCAGGCCCAAGCCCAAGCCCAGGCCGCCGAAGCCGCCAGCCGGGGCGCTGACGCCACCGCTGTCAGCGCCCCGGTGGCCGATGCCCCGGCCGACGCCACCGTGCCTGCCGAGGCTGCAGCGGCAGACGATCAGGCCGAACCCACTACCGAAGAAGCCGCATCGGCCATCGTTGCGCCCGCTGCACCGGCACCCGCAGCCCCCAAGAAGCTGGTCGCCATGCGCGGCGACGACCGTCCTGGCATGAAGAAGGACGAGCCCGTGGTGGCGGGCCGTTTTGGCGCCAAGCCCGGCGAGCGCCGCGAAGGCCGCGACACCCGTGGCCCGCGCGACGACCGCGACGGCCGGGGCCGCTTTGGCGACCGTCCGGGCTTCGAGCCGCGCGGCCCGCGTCTGGGCGACGCCGCCTTCCGTGCCCAGCGCGACGCGCTGGAGCAAGCCGAACACGCCCTGAAGAAGCTCGCGGCCCAGGCTCACGGCGAGGTGCTGACCCAGCTGCTCGCCGCCTGGGAAAAGCGCGACGCCGCCCTGCTGCCGACCGCGCAAGCTCTGGGCGGCAAGGGCGCCAACTCGGGCCGCAGCCTGTGGGCGCAGGCCATTGCCAAGGCCCCGCAAGCCGCCGATGCAACCAGCCTGCTGCGCCTGGAAATGGCCGCCGAGGTGCCCACCCCCGCCGAACAGCAAGCCGAGCGCCGCATGCTGCAATTGCAGCTGCTGCAACGCCGCAAGGATCCGGCCCCGGCCGAAACCTGGGCCCAGGATGTGGCGCAGGTGCTGGGCCAGACCTACGACGCCGCCGCCGCGCGCCGCCTGCAAGGCGTGCTCAAGGTGCTGTTGCGCCGCTGAAGCGCCTGTTGGCCTGAAACCCGCCCGTCTGCACCGCCGACAGGGCGGGTGGGCAAGGCTGGGGCGTCAGCGCACAGGCTGGCGTTGTGGTTTCCAGATCCCGGCGCAGTTGCGCTGCAGGCGCAACACCTCCAGCCGGGGCGGTTGCGCCGCCGCTTCCCAGTCGCTCAGCACCCAGCGTTGCCGGTGCGCGTCCAGCACGTGCCGCGCCGGGCGGTGGGTGTGGCCGTGGATCAGGGTGCGTGCGCCGGTGCGTTGCAGCCAGTGCCGCGTGGTGGCGCTGTCCACATCGGCGTAGGTGACCTGGCCCGCACCCGTGCGGCTGGCCTGCTTGCGGGCCTCGCTGTGCTGGCGCAGGCCTTGTGCGATTGCAGCGCGATCGGCCAGCGACCGGCGCAAAAAATCGTCTTGCCAAGTGGGGCTGCGCACCTGAGCCCGGAAGCGCAGGTAGGCCTGATCGTCCAGGCACCAGGCGTCGCCGTGGCTGAGCAGGTAGCCCTGGGCGCCTAGCTGCAGCACGCTGGGGTCGTGCAAGGCGTGGGTGTGGGTGGCGGCAAAAAAGTGCGGGCCGAGCAGAAAGTCGCGGTTGCCGCGCATCACGTACACCGGGCGTTGCCGGGCGCAGGCGCGCAAGGCGTTGCAGCACTCTTGCAGGAAACGCTGTTCCGGTACCGCGTCGCCAGTGTCGTCCAGCACGTCGTCACCGATCCAGACCTCGAACAAATCCCCGAGGATGAACAGCGCATCGCAGCGGGTGTGTTGCAGGTAGTGCCGCCACGCGGCCGCGGTGGCCGCTTCGCTGCTGTGCAAGTGTACGTCTGAAATGAAATCGACCGCACGCCAGTGCGGCGGTGCGGTCAACAGGTGCCAGTCGCCAGCGGGCGGCACGTAGGTGGCGCAAGCGGCGGCGGCTGGCATGGTGGGCGTGGGGGCCGGAATTACAGCGCCACGGCCTTTTCGATCACCACGTCGGTCACCGGCACGTCGTCGTGGTAGCCCTTGCGGCCGGTCTTGACGCTGCGGATCTTGTCCACGATCTCGGTGCCGCCGACCACCTTGCCGAACACGGCGTAGCCCCAGCCCTGGATGGACGGTGCGGTGTGGTTCAGAAAACCGTTGTCGGCCACATTGATGAAGAACTGCGCCGAGGCCGAGTGCGGGGCCTGGGTGCGCGCCATCGCGATGGTGTACTTGTTGTTCTTGAGGCCGTTGTTGGCCTCGTTCTGGATTTCGGCGCCGGTGGGCTTTTGCTTCATGCCGGGCTCGAAACCGCCGCCTTGCACCATGAAGTTGTCGATCACGCGGTGGAAGATGGTGTTGTTGTAGTGGCCGTTCTTGACGTAGCCCAGGAAGTTCTCGGTCGAGATGGGGGCTTTCTCGGCGTCGAGTTCCAGCGTGACGACGCCGTAGTCGGTGATGTGCAGTTCAACTTTCGGGTTTGCCATTTATTGCTCCAAAGTGGCTTTGAGGATGGTGATGGGAGTGGTCGGCACGTTCTGGTGCATGCCCTGGTTGCGGGTGGAGACCTTGCGGATCTTGTCCACCACGTCGGCACCGGCCACCACTTTGCCAAACACCGTGTAGCCCCAGCCGTTGAGGGTGGGCTGGGTGTGGTTGAGAAACCTGTTGTCGGCCACGTTGATGAAGAACTGTGCGCTGGCCGAGTGCGGGTCGTTGGTGCGCGCCATGGCCACCGTGAGCGGGGTGTTCTTGAGGCCGTTGTTGGCCTCGTTCTGCACTGGGGCGCGGGTGGGTTTTTGCACCATGTCGGGGGTGAAGCCGCCGCCCTGGATCATGAAGCCGTCGATCACGCGGTGGAAGATGGTGCCGTCGTAGTGCCGGGTGCGCACGTATTGCAGGAAGTTCTCCACCGTCTTGGGCGCTTTGTCGGCAGCGAGTTCCAGCACGATGTCGCCCTGGCTGGTCTGCAGTTTCACGCGCGGGGCGTGGATGGGGGTTTGCGCGTGCAGGTGGGCCAGCGGCAGCAGGGCCAGGCCCGCCAGCAAGGCGGCGGTGCGGGTCAGAAAGCGTCGTTGCATGGCAAAAACCAGACGTTGGATGAAGGAGAGGAAGGCAGCGACCGGGCCAGCTGCTTGGCACACGGGCCGGTGCTGCTGTTGATGTGGCGGTTCACTGGTGGGCCGCCGCGTTGGCGGGCGGGGTGGTCAATTGTTGCAGGGTTTGCTGGCGCGTGCGCAGCGCGGGATTACCGCTGGCGTCCAGCGCCACGGCGCGGGCGTAGGCCTGCGCGGCCAGGCGGGTGTACACGTCGCCCAGGTTCTGGTGCGCGGTGCCGTAGTCGGGGTTGAGCCGGATCGCCATGTCCAGCGCGGCGCGGGCCTGCTCCAGCTGGTTCTGCGCCGCGTGCAGCACGGCCAGGTTGTTGTACGGCTCGGGCAGCTCGGGGTAGTCTTGCGTGAGTTGCGTGAAGGTCTGTTGCGCGTTGGCGCTCTGGCCACCCTGCTGCTGGGCCACGCCCTTGAGGAAGCGCATCTGCGGATCCTGGGCGTTGCTGGCCAGGTAGGCGTCGGCGCGCTGCTGCGCTTGTTGCCACTGGCCCGCGCGCAGCAGTTGCTGCACTTCCTTGTAGGCGGGGGTTTCGGCGTGGGCGGCGCCCGCCGCCAGCCCGAGTGCGCACAACAGCGCAGCGCAGCCGCGCGCCAGCTTGCACCTGGCGGCACCACCGGTGGCCAGTGCCCGGCGGGCGGGGCGTGAGGAAAAGCGAACAGACATGAAAAGGAGCTCTGGTGTGGAAAATCGGCGGCCACGGTGTGGGACGCGGCACAATACCCGTCCTTCAGCGGTTCCCGCCGCGCCACACACGTGTGCGCTGGATCGGGCCGATATACTGCCAAAGATTGTATCTTTCTTGCCCATGACACTGCGCATCTACAACTCCCTTACACGCCGCGTGGACGCTTTCACGCCCCTCGAACCCGGCCATGTGCGCCTGTACGTGTGCGGCATGACGGTGTACGACCTGTGCCACCTGGGCCATGCGCGTTCCATGGTGGCGTTTGACGTGGTGCAACGCTGGCTCAAGGCCAGTGGCCTGCGCGTGACCTACGTGCGCAACGTCACCGACATTGACGACAAGATCATTGCCCGTGCGTTGAAGAATGGCGAAACCATCCGCAGCCTGACCGACCGCATGGTGGAGGCGCTGCACCAGGACGCCGACGCGCTGCGTATCGAACGCCCCACGTTTGAGCCCCGCGCCATGGACTACGTGCCGCAAATGCTCAACCTGATTGGCACGTTGGAGCGCAAGGGGTTGGCCTACCGCAGTCCCAACGGCGACGTAAATTACGCCGTGCGCCAGTTTGACGGTTATGGCAAATTGTCGGGCAAGAGCCTGGACGACCTGCGCGCTGGCGAGCGCGTGGCGGTGGACGACGGCAAGCACGATCCACTGGATTTTGTGCTGTGGAAAGCCGCTAAACCCACCGAGCCGGACGAGGCCAAATGGGACAGCCCCTACGGGCTGGGTCGCCCAGGTTGGCACATCGAATGCTCGGCCATGAGTTGTGAGATGTTGGGCGAGAGTTTTGACATCCACGGCGGTGGCGCGGATTTGCAGTTTCCGCACCATGAAAACGAGATTGCCCAAAGCGAAGGCGCCACCGGCCAGACACTGGCGCAGGTGTGGATGCACAACGGTTTTGTGCGCGTGGACAACGAGAAAATGTCCAAGAGCCTGGGCAACTTCTTCACTATCCGCGAGGTGCTGCAAAAATACGACGCCGAAACGGTGCGTTTCTTCATCGTGCGCACGCACTACCGCAGCGCCCTGAACTACAGCGACGCGCACCTGGACGACGCCCGTGCCGCCTTGAAGCGCCTCTACACCACGCTGGCGGCGGTGGCGCCTGCCGACATCGGCAGCGTGGATTGGCAGCACGACGGCTACGCCAGCCGCTTCAAGGCCGCGATGGACGAAGACTTTGGCACCCCCGATGCGGTGGCGGTGCTGTTCGAGCTGGCCAGCGAGGTCAACCGCACCCGCTCGCCCGAGCGCGCCGGGCTGCTCAAGGCGCTGGGCGCCACGCTGGGCCTGCTGCAGGAAGACCCGACCGCCTTCCTGCAAGGTGGCGAGGCCAACGGCGACGATGCCGCCGCTATCCAGGCACAGATTGAGGCCCGTGCGGCGGCCAAGGCTGCCAAGAACTGGGCCGAGGCCGACCGCATCCGGCAAGACCTGCTGGCGCAGGGCGTGGTGCTCAAGGATGGCCCCGCTGGCACCACCTGGGAACGTGCCTGAGCCAGTGGCGCCGCACGGGGGCACCGCGTTGCCGCACCACACCGACGCGCCAGAGCTCGACTTTGGCCCCGACCTGCCCGCTGCGCCGCCGCGCCGCCAGCGCCCCGCCTACTGGGCCCAGGCCTGCCAGCACCTGCTGCAGCACGACCGCGTGATGCGCCGCCTGATTCCGCGCTACCCCGACGTGGGCCAGCGCCCGCGCGACGAGGCCTTTGCCACGCTGGCGCGCAGCGTGGTGGGGCAACAGGTGTCGGTGGCGGCGGCGCGCACGGTGTGGCAGCGGCTGCTGCAGCACCTGCCCGCGCTGCAACCCGCCGACTGGCTGGCCCTGCCGCCCGAGGAACAGCGCGCGCTGGGCCTGAGCGCGCGCAAGGCGGGCTGCTTGACCGACATCGCGCAACGCCTGGCCGATGGCACCTTGCGCCCGCGCGCCTGGCCCGGCATGGACGACGACGCCATCGCGCAGCAGCTGATGGCGGTGCGCGGCGTGGGTCGCTGGACCGCCGACATGCTGCTGCTGTTCCACTTGCGCCGCCCCAATGTGCTGCCACTGGACGACGCCGGGCTGCTGCAGGGCATCAGCCTGAACTATTTTTCGGGCGAACCTGTGACCCGGCACGAGGCGCGCGAGGTGGCCCGCGCTTGGGCACCGTATTGCAGCGTGGCGACTTGGTATATTTGGCGCTCGTTGGAGCCGTCGCCCACGGCTGTGTGAGCCGCCTTTTTTCCCCATCACACACCAGACACCAGAGCACAGGAGCCCGACCGTGGCCAAAAAAAACTTTCTCGACTTTGAACAACCGATTGCCGAACTCGAAGGCAAGATCGAAGAGCTGCGCTGCATGCAGTCCGACTCCAGTGTCGATATTTCGTCCGAAATTGAACAGCTGGGCAAAAAAAGCCAGCAACTGACCAAAGACATTTACAGCCAGCTCAATGCTTGGCAAATCACCAAAGTGGCCCGCCACAGCGACCGGCCTTACACGCTGGATTACGTGCGCGAATGTTTTACCCACTTTACCGAACTGCACGGCGACCGCCATTTTGCCGACGACCTGAGCATTCTGGGCGGGCTGGCGCGTTTCAACGGCCAACCCTGCATGGTGCTGGGGCACCAAAAAGGCCGCGACACCAAAGAGCGCACCGTGCGCAACTTTGGCATGACCCGCCCCGAAGGCTACCGCAAGGCGCTGCGCCTGATGAAATTGGCCGAGAAATTTGGTTTGCCGGTGTTCACCTTCGTCGATACGCCCGGTGCTTACCCCGGCATTGATGCAGAAGAACGCGGCCAGTCCGAAGCCATTGGCCGCAACATCTTCGAAATGGCGCAACTCGAAGTGCCCATCATTTCCACCATCATTGGCGAAGGTGGCTCGGGCGGCGCGTTGGCCATTGCTGTGGCCGACCAAGTGCTGATGCTGCAGTACTCGGTCTATTCCGTCATCAGCCCCGAAGGGTGCGCCTCCATCCTCTGGAAAACCAGCGACCGCGCCAGCGAGGCCGCTGAAGCCTTGGGCATCACCGCGCCGCGCCTCAAGACTCTGGGGCTGGTGGACAAGATTGTGAGCGAGCCGGTGGGCGGCGCGCACCGCGACCCGGCGCACATGGGTGCTTTGCTCAAGCGTGCCTTGAGCGACGTTTACCGCCAAGTGGCCGACTTGTCGGTGGACGAGCTGCTGGAACGTCGTTACGCACGCCTGAACAGCTATGGCCGCTTCAGCGATGGCAAGGCACCACGCGGTGCCAGCAAAGCCAATTGATGTCTGGGTTGGGTGAGCCTTTCGGCTTGCCAGCGTTGCGGGCTTGGGCACAACGCCACGCGCGTTTGGGTGCCGATGCGCCTGAAGCTGCGGTTCCGTGGGCGGTGGCGTACAGCGGTGGGGCCGATTCCACCGCCTTGCTGCTGGCCGCGCAGGCGCTGTGGCCTGGGCGGGTGCAAGCCTTCCACGTCCACCACGGCTTGCAGGCCGCTGCCGACGGGTTTGAAGCCCATGCCCGCGCTTGTTGTGCGCGCTGGGGCATTGCGCTGCACGTGGCCCATGTACAGGCCTGTCACTCACTGGGTGAAAGCCCCGAGGACGCGGCGCGCCGCGCCCGCTACCGCGCCCTGGCCGATATGGCCCGGTGCCACGGTGCCCACTGGGTGCTGCTGGGCCAGCACGCGCAAGACCAACTGGAAACCCTGCTGCTGGCACTCAGCCGTGGGGCCGGTTTGCCGGGTCTGGCGGGTATGCCCGAGGCCATGCAGCGCCACGGCGTGGCTTTCGGTCGGCCTTGGCTGGCGCTGGACGGGCAGGCGCTGCGCGCGCACCTGGACGCACACGCCGTGCCCTACATCACCGACCCCACCAACGCCGACCCGCGCTACACCCGCAACCGCATCCGCGCCCAAGTGTTGCCTGCATTGCAGGCGGCGTTTCCGGCCTGCCTGGACACCTTTGCCCGCAGTGCGCGCCACGCCGCTCAGGCCCAGACCCTGCTGCACGAGGTGGCGGTGCAGGACTTGGCCACGGTGGGCGATCCGCCCCGCATCCGCGCCTTGCAGGCCTTGAGCCACGCACGCCAGGCCAACGTGTTGCGCCACTGGTTGCGCCAAGGCTGGAACGCCAGCCCCAGTGATGCCCAGTTGCGCGAAGCCCTGCGCCAGGTGGCCGTTTGCACCACACGTGGCCACCGCTTGCACCTCAAACTGGCCCACGGTTACGTGACGCGCGACGGCGACGCGCTGCGCTACACCCCCACGCCGGTATAATTTCACGGTTTTTTCATCTTTTCCAACCCCCAACCATTACTCCCGATGGCACTGATCGTTCACAAATACGGCGGCACCAGCATGGGCTCGACCGAGCGCATCCGCAACGTCGCCAAGCGTGTCGCCAAGTGGCACCGCGCCGGTCACCAAATGGTGGTCGTGCCCAGTGCCATGAGCGGCGAAACCAACCGCCTGCTCGGCCTGGCCAAAGAACTGGCCCCCGCCAAGCCCGGCACCGCTTATGGCCGCGAACTCGACCAACTGGCCGCCACCGGCGAGCAAGCGTCGTCCGCTCTGCTGGCCATTGCATTGCAAGGCGAGGGCATTGAGGCCGTCAGCTTCTCGGGCTGGCAAGTACCCATCAAAACTGACAACAGCTACACCAAGGCCCGCATCGAGTCCATTGACGATGTGCGTGTCAAGGGCGAGCTCAACGCGGGCAAAGTCGTCATCATCACCGGCTTTCAGGGCATTGACCCCGAAGGCAACGTGACCACGCTGGGCCGTGGCGGCTCCGATACCTCCGCCGTGGCCGTGGCCGCCGCCATGGGTGCCGCCGAATGCCTGATTTACACCGACGTGGACGGCGTGTACACCACCGATCCGCGCGTGGTGCCCGAAGCGCGCCGCATGGGCCGCGTCAGCTTTGAAGAAATGTTGGAAATGGCCAGCATGGGCTCCAAAGTGCTGCAAATCCGCTCGGTGGAGTTTGCGGGCAAATACCGTGTGCCGCTGCGCGTGCTCTCCAGTTTCACGCCCTGGGACATCGACCTGAACGAAGAAGCCCGCTCGGGCACCCTGATCACTTTTGAGGAAGACGACACCATGGAACAAGCCGTTGTTTCCGGCATTGCTTTCAACCGCGACGAGGCCAAGGTCTCCGTGCTGGGCGTGCCCGACACCCCCGGCATCGCGTACCAAATTTTGGGCGCCGTGGCCGATGCCAAGATCGAGGTCGATGTCATCATCCAGAACGTGAGCAAGGACGGCAAGACCGACTTCAGCTTCACCGTCAACCGCAACGACCTGGCCAAGACGCTGGATCTGCTGAAAGACAAAGTGGTGCCGCAACTGGGCGCCGCCGAAGTGCTGGGCGACGCCCGCATCTGCAAGGTGAGCATTGTGGGCATCGGCATGCGCAGCCACGTGGGTGTGGCCAGCCGCATGTTCAAGTGCCTGAGCGACGAGAACATCAACATCCAGATGATTTCCACGTCCGAGATCAAGACCTCGGTGGTGCTGGACGAGAAGTACATGGAGCTGGCCGTGCGTGCGTTGCACCGCGAGTTTGGCCTGGACCAGGCCCAGTAAGGAATTTGCCCCGGCCCCAAAAATGCCCCTGTTTTGAGGCATAATAATGGCTTACGGAGCGATGACCGAGTGGCCGAAGGTGCTCCCCTGCTAAGGGAGTATGGGATGTAGAGTCTCATCGAGGGTTCGAATCCCTCTCGCTCCGCCAAAATCAAGACCCATCCAGCAGCAATGTTGGATGGGTTTTTTGTTGTCGGTTTGTTGTGGATCCTTGCCCATGCCGCACACCCCAAAACTCTCCAGCCGTACCGCCACCGATGTTACCGACGAAGCCGACGTGCAGTTCACCACCCGGCGGGCCGACACGTCGATGTTGGATCCGAAGGCGTGGGCCGCCAGCCAGGCCGCAGCCGAACGCTTCACCGACGCGCTGTGGCTGCAGGAAGGGCTGGCGCAAAACACGCTGGACGCCTACCGGCGCGACCTGTTGCAACTGGCGCGCTGGCTGTCCGACACCGGCCCCCAGGGTGTGCGCGCCGGGGCCGGGCCGCTGGCGCTGGACGACGTGGGCGAGGCCGAGTTGCGCGCCTTTCTGGCGTTCGAGCTGGGCACCACGCGCACCAGCACCGCCAACCGGCGCCTGACGGTGTTCAAGCGTTACTTCCGCTGGGCGCTGCGCGAAGGGCTGGTGGCCGCCGACCCCACGCTCAAGCTGCTGCAGGCGCACCAAGGGCCGCGCGTGCCGCGCACCCTGACCGAGACCCAGGTCGAGCGCCTGTTGCAAGCGCCGCCGGTAGACCAGCCGCTGGGCCTGCGCGACCGCGCCATGCTGGAGCTGATGTACGCCAGCGGCCTGCGTGTGACCGAGCTGGTGTCGTTGCAGGTGCTGGAATTGAGCCTACCCGACCAGGTGTTGCGCATCCGGGGCAAGGGCGACAAGGAGCGCCTGGTGCCGTTTGGCGACGAGGCGCAGCTGTGGCTGCAGCGTTACCTGCGCGAGGCCCGGCCCGCGATCCTGAAAGGCCGTATGACGCACGACGTGTTCGTCACCAACCGGGGCAGCGCCATGAGCCGCATCATGTTCTGGTTGCTGGTGAAGAAATACGCCCAGGCGGCGGGCGTGACGGTGCCGCTGTCGCCGCACACACTGCGCCATGCCTTTGCCACCCATTTGCTCAACCACGGCGCCGACCTGCGCGCGGTGCAGCTGTTGCTGGGCCACGCCGACATCTCGTCCACCACCATCTACACCCACGTGGCGCGCGAGCGGCTCAAGCTGCTGCACGCCAAGCACCACCCACGCGGGGCGTAGCGGGCAGTGGGCCGATGGGCAGGTGGTACATTCTGGCCCCATGAAAGACCTTGCAGGTAAACACATTGTTTTGGGCCTCTCTGGGGGCATTGCGTGCTACAAATCGGCGGAATTGTGCCGCTTGCTCACCAAGGCCGGTGCCACGGTGCAGGTGGTGATGACGGGCGCAGCGGCGCAGTTCATTACCCCGGTGACGATGCAAGCTTTGAGCAACCGCCCGGTGGTGTTGAGCCAGTGGGACGCGCGCGAGCCCAACAACATGCCGCACATCAACCTGGGGCGCGAGGCCGATGCCATCCTGATCGCCCCGGCCAGCGCCGACCTGATGGCGCAGTTGGTGCAAGGCCGGGCCGCCGATTTGCTCACGCTGATGTGCCTAGCGCGCCCACTGGAGCGGGTGCCGCTGTTGTTGGCCCCGGCCATGAACCGCGAGATGTGGTCGCACCCCGCCACGCAGCGCAACGCGGCGCAGCTGCGTGCCGATGGCGCGGTCGTGCTGCCGGTGGGGCAGGGCGCGCAGGCGTGTGGTGAAACGGGCGACGGGCGCATGCTGGAGCCCGAGGACATTGTGGACGAGTTGGTGGCGCACTTCCAACCCAAGGTGTTGCGCGGTCAGCGTGTGCTGGTCACGGCGGGGCCGACGTTCGAGGCCATCGACCCGGTGCGTGGCATCACCAACCATTCGTCGGGCAAGATGGGTTTTGCGGTGGCGCGTGCCGCACGCGAGGCCGGGGCCGAGGTCACGTTGGTGGCCGGGCCGGTGCATTTGCCCACCCCGCGTGGGGTGCGGCGGATCAACGTGCAATCGGCGTTGCAGATGCAGGCGGCGGTGCAGGCCGAGATCGCCCAGGCCACGGTGTTGGTGGCCGCAGCGGCGGTGGCCGACTGGCGGCCCGCCACCAGCGCCGAGCACAAGATTAAGAAAGACGGCAGCGGCTTGCCACCTGCGTTGCAGTTTGTGGAGAACCCCGACATTCTGGCCGGGGTGGCCGCCAGTGAGCGCGCGCGCAGTGGCCAGTTGTTCTGCGTCGGGTTTGCGGCGGAGAGCCACGATCTGGAAGCCAACGCGCAGGCCAAGCGTCTGCGCAAGCAGGTGCCGCTGCTGGTGGGCAACATTGGCCCGGCCACGTTTGGCCAAGACGACAATGCGCTGCTGTTGGTCGATGCGCATGGGACACAAGCGTTGCCCCACGCCAACAAGTTGGTGCTGGCGCGTCAGTTGGCGGCCGAGATCGCGCGGCGCTTGCCCGCCAAGGCCGTGGCGGCCTGAGTCTGCCCCGTCGGATATCTGCGGCGGTTGGGATGGCGCCTGCAGCGGTGCGCTTGTCGGTGGCTCGGGGGCGACTTCAGGTACGCACCGGCCACCACGCCTGCGCGCAGGCCATGCCCGCGCCCGTCAGCAGCAGCGAGCCCAGCACGTGCAGCAGGCTGTGGCTGGCGGCCAGGCCCCAGCGGCCATGCTGCAGCAGCGCCACCGCCTCGGCCGAGAACGACGAGAATGTGGTCAAGCCTCCCAGCAAACCGGTGACGATGGCCAGCCGCCACACCGGATCCAGCGGGTTGTGCTGCTGGAAGAACACCACCGCCACACCGATGGCGTAGGCGCCCAGCCAGTTGGCCAGCAGGGTGCCCCACGGCAGCCAGTGCCCCGCGCTGTTGAGCCCCAGCCGCCAGCGCAGCAGCGCGCCCACGCTGGCACCGCTGGCAATGGCGAGCGTTTGCAAGAGCGGCGTGCTGGCGCTGCTCATCGGGCGGGCGGGTGGATCAGGCCAGCAGCTCGCCGCCCAGCGCGGCGATCAGGTCGGTAATCAGCGGGCCGAGTTCGCCGGTGGCGATGGCCACGTCGGCGTCAAAGCCGCTGGCGTCCTGGGCGCTGGCGTGCGTGTCCACCACGCCGTCGAGGAAGGTGATCTTGCGCAGCTGCAGCCCTTCGGTCAGCACCAGGCCGACGCGGCCTTCCCAATCCAGCGCCAGTTTGGTGGGGAGTTTGCCCTGCGCGATGTGGCGGCGCATTTCCTCGTCTTCTAGGTGGTGGCGCGTGAACTTGACCACCGATTGCATGGCATCGGTGGATTTGAGTTCGACCTCGTGGCCCGGTGCAAAATGGTCGGGCCAGTCGTCGGGGGTGCCGCTGAGCCACTGGGTCATGGCCGCTTGTGGGGCCACTTGGGTGTTGAGCAGGCTCAGGTGCAGGCCGGGGCAGGCTTGCGTGAGCGCGGTGGTGACGGCGTCGGCCTTGCTCTGGCTGGCGGTGTCGAGCACCAGCAGCTGCGCCTGGAGGTCGAGCCAGACCAGCACGCTGCTGCTCTTGGCAAAGGCCATCGGCAGCAGTTCGTGTACCAGATCGTCGCGCAGCTCGCGGCTTTCCTTGCGGCCGGGTTTGCGCCCGGTGGTGGCTTCGATCTGGGCGATGCGTTCCTCGAGGTGGCGCTTGACCACCGAGCCGGGCACGGACTTGCTCTCGAGCATGAAGCGCAGGATGCGCTGGCCGCCGACGAGCTCTACCAGCGCGGTGTGTTTGTCGCCGCGCGGGGGCAGCCAGCCCAGGGATTGTTCCTGCGTGGCGCCACAGGGTATAAAGGGCGCCTGGGCCAGCGCGTCTTCCATGTCTTCTACCGTGGCCGACCAGCCGGCGCCGATGCGGTAAATGATTGCGTTTTTGAACACGGGTTTCCTTTGCAACACCGCCGTGGAGCGGCGGCGGGGGTAGAGTTTAATGACTATTTCGTCGGTTCCGCCGGGTGGCGGTGGGGTGGGGGTGGCCATGCCGGGGGCGGCAGCGGCGGGCACGGCGTTGTCCACAGCGCAATTGGCGTTGCAGCGGCAGGGACAGTTGTTGGCGGTGGCCTCGGGCGGTGGTGCCGCGTTGACGGCAGAGTCGGACGCTGCTGCGTTGCCGCCCGCATTTGCCTTGCCCGATGCGGCGGTGCCGCTGCCCCCGGCCACGGGTTTGCCGCTGCCCGCGCGGGCCGGGGTGCTGGAGTTGCTGTCGCCGCAGTTGCGGCAGTGGTTGCAGCAGGTGGCGCCGGGGTCGGCTTCTACCGCCGGTGCGGCGACGGGAACGGCGGGTGTGCCACCGGGGGCTGCGGTGGGGGCGGGCGTGGGCGGCTGGTCGTCGCAGCCGCAGCTGGCGGCGCCCACGCAGGCCGGGGGCGCCGTGGCCCAGCACACGGGGCCGTTGTTGCCGCCGTGGCCCACGCAGGGGGTGCCACCGCCGGTGCTGGCGGCCACCGAGCGCCTGTTACAAGCGGTGTGGCCTGCGCCTGTATTGACGTCTGGCGTGGTGTCTGCAGCGGGGGCGGCGCTGGCGTCCGGTCGGGCCGCGGCGACGTCTGGCCCGGGTAGCCCGGCGGCCAGCAAGGGCAAGTCCGGTGCAGGCCTGCTGGAGGGGCTGGTTGCACCACAGCCGCCGGTGCAGGATGCCGTGCTGGAGGCGGCAGGCACCGCGCCACCCCGTGCCGACGGCGCAGCGGCGGGCCTGCGCCTGCTGGGGATGCAGCCCTGGCCCGCGCCCCTGTGGCAGGCGCTGGTGGCGGTGGCCGATGGCAAGGCCGAACCGCTGCCGCACGGTGCCGCGCCCGCCGGGCAGGCCGCGTTGCCCCCCTTGCACGCAGGCTGGACGCAGCACGCCCAGCTCAAGACCCCCGATGGCCTGCACAGCGTGCTGTTGACCCTGCGCCTGCCGCTGGCGTGGGTGCAGCAGCACGCGCAGGCACTGCAACGCAGCGGCTGGCTGTTACCTTTTTCAGAATCGCCACGGATCAGCAGCGCCGCGGGCACCGGCACCGCCAACGCGGGGGCTGGCCCGTTGCTGGTGGCGCCCGACAAGACGCTGGTCAGCGCAGGGGTGTGGGCGCTGGTGCTGCAGATGGCCGATGCGCCCGCCGTGAGTGCCCTGTTGTGGTTGGAGCTGGGGCCGCCGCGCGACTGGCCGTCCAGCTACGGCGGGCGCGACGTGTTCCAGCCGCGCAGTGTGAGCGATCCGTGGTTGCAGCAGGCGCAGCTGTTGGCGGCGGAGCGCCCCCAGCGTCACCCCGACCCTGGCGGCAAGGCGCCACCCCTGTGCGACACACCGGGGTGTCCTTACCAGGGGCAAGTGGCCTGTCCGCAGCCGTTTTGCCCCGCGTTGGCGCAAGTGCCCGCTACTGGGCCGGTGCCTGCGTTGGGTTGATGTCGGCTGGAGTTGCTCAGGCGGCGGTGGTTTCGATCTGTTCAATGGCTTCGGAGACTTCCAACCAGCGTTCTTCGGTGCTTTCCTTTTCGGTGGCCAGCGCCTTGAGGCGTTTGCCGATTTCGGCCATTTCGCTGCCGAGCAGGGGTTCGAGCAGGCGTTGTTGCAGTGCCTGGTCTTCGGCATCGAGCGCGGCCATGCGTTGCTCCAGCGCAGCGAGTTCTTTTTTCCAGGGTTTGGTTTTTTCGGCCAGTTGCTGGCGGCGTTGGGCATCGAGACGGCGCTGTTCCGCCGGATTGACGGTGGGTGTGGACGCGCGCACCGCGTCGCTGGCTGCGTTGCCATTGCCGCTGCCACTGGTGGAGCTGGCCTTGCTCTGCGCGGCTTGGGCCGACACCGCCTCGCGCTTTTGTTTGGCCACGTCCAGCAGGTAACGCTGGTAGTCGTCCAGATCGCCATCGAACGGGGCGATGCCGCCGTGCGAGACCAGCCAGAACTCGTCGCAGACCGAGCGCAGCAGCGCGCGGTCGTGGCTGACCAGCATCACAGTGCCCTCAAATTCGTTCAGCGCCATGGCCAGCGCCTCGCGGGTGGCCAAGTCGAGGTGGTTGGTGGGTTCGTCCAACAGCAGCAGGTTGGGGCGCTGCCAGACGATCATGCACAGCACCAGACGGGCTTTTTCGCCACCGCTCATGCTGCCCACGGCTTGCGCCACCATGTCACCGCTGAACTGGAAGCGCCCGAGGAAGTTGCGCAAATCTTGTTCGCGGGTGGCTTGGCCGCTCAGGGCACCGGCGGTCTCGGTGTCGCGCGCCAGCCGGATCATGTGGGCCAGCGGGGTGTCGTCGGGGCGCAGCACGTCCAGTTCTTGCTGGGCAAAGTAGCCGATGTTGAGGCCTTTGCCTTCGGTGATGTGCCCGGTCAGCAGTGGCAGCGCGTGCGCCACGGTCTTGACGAAGGTGGACTTGCCCTGGCCGTTGGCCCCCAGGATGCCCAGCCGTTGTCCGGCCAGCACCGAGCGGGTGACGTTGTGCACGATGGTGGTGGCGGTGCCATCGCTGGTGCGGTAGCCAAACGCGGCTTCGCGCAAGCTCAACATGGGGTTGGGCAGTTGCGCCGGTTCGTCGAATTCGAGCTGGAATTCGGCCTCGGCCAGCACCGGGGCGATTTTTTCCATGCGCTCCAGCGCCTTGACCCGGCTTTGGGCTTGTTTGGCTTTGGTGGCCTTGGCCTTGAAGCGGTCGATGAACTTTTGCAGGTGCGCGATTTTGTCCTGCTGGCGCGAGAACGCGGCCTGCTGCTGGCTCATCTGTTCGGCGCGCATGTCCTCAAAGCGGCTGTAGTTGCCGCCGTAGCGCGTGAGTTTGCCCTGGTCGATGTGCAGCGTGACTTGCGTGACCGCGTCCAGAAATTCGCGGTCGTGGCTGATGACGAGCAAGGTGCCGGTGTAGCGTTTGAGCCAGCTTTCCAGCCACACCAGAGCGTCCAAGTCCAGGTGGTTGGTGGGTTCGTCCAGCAGCAGCAAGTCGCTGGGGCACATCAGCGCGCGCGCCAGTTGCAGCCGCATGCGCCAGCCGCCCGAAAAGCTGTTGACGGGCCGATCCAACTCGTTGACCTGAAAGCCCAGCCCCAGCAGCAACGCCTGTGCGCGCGCCGGGGCATCGTGGGCACCTGCGTCGTGCAACGCGGTGTAGGCGTGGGCCATGTCCTCGCCGTTGCCACTGGCTTCCGCCTGGTGTACCGCTTGTTGTGCGGCCAGCAAACGGGTGTCGCCTTCCACCACAAAGGCGGTGGCGGGTTGCTCGGTTTCGGGCATGTTCTGGGCCACTTGGGCCACTTCCCACGTGCGTGGCCACGCAAAGTCGCCGCTGTCTTCGTGCAATTGGCCCAGCAGCAGCGCAAACAGGCTGGATTTGCCCGCGCCATTGCGCCCCACCAAGCCTATGCTTTCACCGGGGTTGAGGGTGGCGCTGGCGCTGTCGAGCACGACTTTGGTGCCCCGGCGCAGGGTGACGTTGCGCAAGGTGATCATGCCAGCACCCCTTGGGTGGCAGCCCAGTCGCTCAGGGCTTCGTGGGTGAGCAGCAGCACCGGGCCTTCGCCCGAGGTGGTCTCGGGCCAGTAGGCCAGCAGGGTCGGGAAAGCGCGCTCGAAGTGTTCGCGTTCGTTGCCGATTTCCAGCACCAGCACCGCGTGTTCGTTCATGTGCGCCAGCGCGTGGGCCAGCAGATGGCGCACAAAGTCCATGCCGTCGTGGCCGCCTTGCAGGCCGCCGTCGAGCGAGATCAGCGGCTCGGCGCGGTACTCGGGCGGCAGCGCGTCCATGCCGGTGCGGCTGACATAGGGCGGGTTGCACAGGATCAAGTCGTAGCGTTCGGGCAGCTTGGCCCAGCCGTCGGACTCCAGCAGCCGAATGCGCTCTTGCAAGCCGTGTTGCTCCACGTTGATGCGGGCCACGGCCAGCGCGTCGGGCGAGATGTCGGCGGCATCGACCGTGACTTCGGGCCACGCCAGTGCCGCCAGCACCGCCAAGCTGCCGTTGCCGGTACACAAGTCCAGCACGCGGTGGGTGTGCGCGCCCAGCCACGGGTCGATGGACTCGGCCCCTTCGGCGTTGGCAATCAGTTCGGCAATAAAGCTGCGCGGCACGATGACGCGCTCGTCCACATAAAACGGCACGCCTTGCAGCCAAGCCTGGCGCGTCAGGTAGGCCGCAGGCTGGCGTGTGGTGATGCGGCGCTCGATGAGGGCCTGGACGGCGGCGTGCTGCTCGGCACTGACGGGCTGGTCGGCCAGTGCATCCAGGTCGCTGTCCAGCGGCAAGCCCAGCTGCCACAGCACCAGCCAGGCGGCTTCGTCGTGGGCGTTGGTGGTGCCGTGGCCGTAAGCCAATGCTGCGCCTTCCAAGCGCGTGTGGGCTTGCTGCAACAGCGCAAATAAGGTGGTACGGGTATCGGTTTGCATAATTATTTCACTTTTGCGTTTGTGTCGATCTTGTGATAGCATGGAAAGTTAACCAAAAAACACCAAGAATCACACAAACAACATGTCACAGACAAAAAAATACCAAAACCTCGGGTTGGGGCAAAAGCTGGCATTGACCAACTTTGTGTTGGTATCCATTGTGTTGGCGGTTTTAATCGGCTTGATCGGATTTTTTGTTTCCAAAAACATCGAAAAAAGGGCGGAGGACGAGCTGGGCCAAAACCTGCAAATGTTGGTGGGATTTTTGCAGGCCAGCCACACCGATCTGTACCGGCGCACCGAATTTTTGGCCCAAAGTTTCTCCCGCAGCTTGTCGGGCGATTTTGTGGCCACCGGCAACCAGGTGCAGATCAAAGACAAGTCAGTGCCGGTGCTCCAGTTGAATGGCGTGGCCCTCAACTTGAATTATCCCGCAGTGGACAGCTTTACCGCCAACACGGGGGCAGTGGCCACGGTGTTTGTCAAGGATGGCGATGATTTTGTGCGTGTCACCACTTCGGTCAAAAACGAGCAAGGTGAACGTGCCGTGGGCACCGTGTTAGACCGGGCGCATCCAGGCTACCAAAAAGTCAGCCGTGGCGAGTCTTACATGGGCATGGCCACGTTGTTTGGCCGCCGTTACACGACGCGCTACGACCCCATCCGCGATGCGAGCGGCCAAGTGGTGGGCATTTTGTTCATTGGGTTGGATTTTTCGGAGTTTTTTGCGCATTTGAAGGAATCGATCAAAAAACTCACAGTGGGCACGTCCGGTTATTACTACATTCTGGATGCCAAACCCGGCAAAAATTTGGGCACATTGGTGGTGCATCCAGTATCGGAAGGTAAAAACCTGTTGGATGTGCAGGATGCCGATGGCCAATTGTTCATCCGTACCATGCTGGAACAAAAAAACGGTACGCTGTACTACAACTGGATGAACGCTGGTTCCAATGAAACAGCGCCTCGGCGCAAGTTGGCGGCTTATGCGCATTACCCCGATTGGGACTGGGTGATTGCCGCCGGTACCTACGTGGAGGAATACACCGCGCAGGCGCGCCAGTTGATCCTGTGGTTTGCCGGGTTGGGGTTGCTGGCGGTGGCGTTGCTGGCGGCGGCATGGTTTGTGTTCATCCGCCGCATGATCGTGTTGCCGATTGGACAGGCTTGTGCCGTGGCCCAGACGCTGGCAGCGGGCGATTTGTCGGGCCATTTGGCCGAATCGCGTCACGATGAAATTGGTGAACTGCTGCACGCCATGAACAGCATCGGCGAAGGCTTGACCCGTGTGGTGTTGACGGTGCGCACTGGCTCGGAAAGCGTGGCCTTGGCCAGTGCTGAAATTGCCCAGGGTAACCAAAACCTGAGCCACCGCACCGAAAGCCAGGCCAGCGCGCTGGAGCAAACCGCCGCCTCGATGGAAGAGTTGGGCAGCACGGTCAAAATCAACGCCGACCACGCGCAAACGGCCAACTACTTGGCACAAGATGCCAGCCGGGTGGTGGTGGACAGCGGCGAGGTGGTGCAACAAGTGGTCCACACCATGAAGGGCATTGAAGCCAGCAGCAACCAAATTGCGGAAATCATCAGCGTGATCGATGGCATCGCTTTCCAAACCAACATTCTGGCGCTGAACGCAGCGGTGGAAGCCGCACGTGCGGGCGAAAACGGGCGTGGCTTTGCCGTGGTGGCCAGCGAGGTGCGCGCCTTGGCGGGCCGCTCGGCCCAGGCGGCCAAAGAGATCAAAAACCTTATCACCGACAGCGTGGGCCAAATCAAACAAGGTGGCGTGCTGGTGGAGCAGGCCGGGGTCAGCATGCAACGGGCGATTGCTGAAATTCAGCGCGTGACTTCACTGATGCGCGAAATCAGCAACGCCAGCCACGAGCAAAGTGCGGGCGTGCGTCAAATTGGTGAAGCGATTACGCACATGGACGAAACCACCCAGCAAAATGCCACGCTGGTGGAAGAAATGGCTTCGGCAGCCAACAGCTTGAAGCAACAAGCGGACGATCTGGTCAAGACCGTCTCGGTGTTCAAGTTGTCCAGTTACACGCGCTGAGTGGCGAGGTTTTCCAGCACACGCCGGTAAATGTTTTTTAGCGGCTCGATGTCGGCCAGCGCCACGCATTCGTTGATCTTGTGGATGGTGGCGTTGGGCGGGCCCAGTTCAATCACCTGCGGGCAGACTTGCGCGATGAAGCGCCCGTCGCTGGTGCCGCCGGTGGTGGACAGTTCGGTGGTGAGACCTGTTTCGGCCTGAACGGCACGGCACACCGCATCGACCAGCGTGCCGGGGCGGGTCAAAAAGGGCAGGCCGCCCACGACCCAGTTCAGGGTGTAGTCGGTGCCCGCTTGCAGGCCGTGGCGGGCCAGGATGTTGGCCACGCGCTGTTGCAGGCCGTCGGCGGTGCTTTCGGTGCTGAAGCGGAAGTTGAAATCGACCACCACGGTGCCGGGAATGACGTTGCTGGCACCCGTACCGGCGTGGATGTTGCTGACCTGCCACGTGGTGGCGGGGAAGAAGTCGTTGCCGTCGTCCCAACGCGTGGCCACCAGTTCGGCCAGCGCAGGGGCCAGCAGGTGGATGGGGTTGCGCGCCAGGTGTGGGTAGGCGATGTGGCCTTGCACGCCGTGGACGGTGAGCTTGCCGCTCATGGTGCCCCGGCGGCCATTTTTGATCATGTCGCCCGTGCGTTCGACCGAGGTGGGTTCCCCCACGATGCAGTAATCCAGCCGTTCACCCCGGCGTTGCAATTCGCGGCATACCACCACGGTGCCGTCCACGCCGGGGCCTTCCTCGTCGCTGGTGAGCAAAAAAGCGATGTTCAGGTTGGGCTGGGGTTGTGCGGCGATGAATTCCTCGCACGCGACGACCATCGCGGCCAGCGAGGTTTTCATGTCACTGGCACCGCGTCCGTACAACATGCCGTCGCGGTGGGTGGGCGTGAAGGGTGGGCTGTCCCATTGCTCCAGCGGGCCGGTGGGCACCACGTCGGTGTGGCCAGCCCACACCAGTGTGGGTGCGTTGGGCGTGGCACCGGGGCGTTTGGCCCACAGGTTGCTGACGCGGAAGGTGTCGGGGCCGCTGTCCATGCGTTCGCACACAAAACCCAGCCGTTGCAGGCGTTGGGTGATCAGTTCCAAACAGCCTGCGTCTTCGGGGGTGACGGAGGGGCGGGCGATCAGGGCTTCGGTCAGGCGCAGGGTGGCGTTCATAGGGGGGATTCAGTGTGGCGATGGCAGGGTGAAGTCGGCAAACGACAGCGGGGCTTTGTCGGCGTTAGCGCCGGGGCCAGCAGGGGTGTCCGCGTTGGTGCTGGCCGCGTGTTTGGCCGCCAGCGCGGCGGCCTCGTTTTCCAAACGCCACATCAGGTTGTTGGGCGAATCGGCGTAGGCAATGCCTTCCTCGCGGCTGACTTGGCCGGACACGATCAGACGCGCAATGTCGGCCTCAAAGGTCTGTGATTCCTCTGACATCGATTTTTCCAATGCCTCGCGCACGCCAAAAAAGTCACCGTTTTCGATCAGTTCGCGTGTCAGACGGGAGTTGACCAACACCTCCACCGCTGGGGCGCGTTTGCCATCCACCGTGCGCAGCAGGCGTTGCGAGACGATGGCGTTGAGCGCCGAGGCCAGGTCGTTGAGCATGGAGGGGCGCACTTCCACTGGGTAGAAGTTGAGAATGCGGTTGAGGGCTTGGTAGCTGTTGTTGGCGTGCATGGTGGCCAACACCAGGTGGCCGGACTGGGCGTAGGAAATGGCCGCCGACATGGTGCTGCGGTCGCGAATTTCGCCAATCAGGATCACATCGGGGGCTTGGCGCAGCGCATTTTTGAGCGCAATCTCCAGTGTGGCGGTGTCGGTGCCGATCTCGCGCTGGTTGACGATAGATTTCTTGTTGTGGAACAGAAATTCCACCGGATCCTCGATGGTCAAGATATGGCCGGAGACGCTCTCGTTGCGGTGGTCCAGCAGCGCCGCCAGCGTGGTGCTTTTGCCCGAGCCGGTGGCCCCCACCACCAGCATCAAGCCGCGTTTGGCCATGATGAGCTTGGGCAACACCTCGGGTATTTTGAGCGATGCAATGGGGGGAATATCGACGCTGATGAAGCGGATGACGACGGCGTAGCTGCCGCGCTGGCGCATGGCGCTGATGCGGAATCGCCCGGCACCCGCCACGGGCACCGCCACGTTGAGTTCACCCGTGTTTTTCAGCTCTTGCACCTGCTCGGGCGTAATCACTTCGCTGAGCAATTGCAAGGCCCCGTCGGTGGGCAGCGGTTGGGTGTTGACCGGCACGCACACCCCGTTGATTTTGATGGTGATGGGGGCGTTGGCCGACATGTACACGTCGGACGCTTTCTGTTCTGCCATCAAACGCAGGATTTTTTCCATGTTGCCGGACATACGTGGCCTCTGGCTGCGGGGTGAACGGGGTGGGCAAGTGGCTGGCGCTGGAATCAGTCGCGCAGCAGGTCGTTGATGCTGGTCTTGGCGCGGGTTTGCGCATCCACGCGTTTAACGATGATGGCAGCGTACATGCTGTACGGTGCGCCGTTGGCGGCGGTTTTGGGCAGGTTGCCGCTGACCACCACCGAGCCACTGGGGACGCGGCCATAGCTGATTTCGCCGGTAGCGCGGTCAAAAATCGGGGTGCTTTGGCCCAGGTACACGCCCATGCCCAGCACGGAATGTTCTTCGACGATCACGCCTTCCACCACCTCGGAACGCGCGCCGATGAAGCAGTTGTCTTCGATCACCGTTGGGTTGGCTTGCAACGGCTCCAGCACACCGCCAATGCCCACGCCACCGCTGAGGTGGACGTTCTTGCCAATTTGCGCACAGCTGCCCACGGTGGCCCACGTGTCCACCATGGTGCCTTCGTCCACATAAGCGCCGATGTTGACGTAAGACGGCATCAAAATCGCGCCCTTGGCGACGAAACTGCCACGGCGGGCCACAGCCGGGGGCACCACACGTACGCCAGTGGCAGCCAGTTCTTGCGGGCTGAGGTGGGCAAACTTGGTGGGCACTTTGTCGTAAAAGCCCAAGTCGCCTGCGGCAATGACTTCGTTGTCTTTCAAGCGGAAGGACAGCAGCACAGCCTTCTTGATCCACTGATGAACGGTCCACTGGCCCACACCTTCGCGGGTGGCCACGCGCAGCTTGCCGCTGTCGAGCTGGTTGATGACGTGTGCCACGGCTTCTTGCACTTCCGCTGGGGCGGTGGCGGGCGAGAGCTGGGTACGGTTGTCCCAGGCGTTGTCGATGATTTGTTGCAGTTGTTGGGTCATGGTGCTGTTGTCAGTTGGGGGATTGGATGAATTGGACGATGCGGCGGGCAGCTTCGGCACATTCGGCGGTTTCGGCCACCAGTGCCATGCGCACGCGCTGCGCGCCGGGGTTGAAGCCCTGCGCTTCGCGGGCCAGGTAGCTGCCTGGCAACACAGTGACATTGTATTGAGCGTACAAAGCCCGTGCGAAGTCGGTGTCGCTGCCGCCGGTGGTGCCGCCAAATGCGGGCGGCACTTCGGCCCAGAGGTAAAAACCCGCATCGGGCAGGGCTACGTTCATGGCGCTGGCCAGGATGGGCGTGACCTCGGCAAATTTGGCGCGGTATTGGGCGCGGTTGTCGATGACGTGCTGCTCATCGAGCCAGGCGGCGGCGCTGGCGCTTTGGATCACGGTGCTCATGGCGCTGCCGTGGTAGGTGCGGTACAGCGTGAAGGCCTTGAGCAGTTCGGCATCGCCTGCCACAAAGCCGCTGCGCAGGCCGGGGACGTTGCTGCGCTTGGACAGGCTGGTGAGCGCGATCAGGTTCTTGAAGTCGCTGCGGCCCAGCTTGGCAGCGGCTTCCAAGCCGCCCAGCGGGGCTTCGTCGCGGAAGTAGATTTCGCTGTAACACTCGTCCGAGGCGATGACGAAGCCGTACTTATCGCTCAATTCGAACAGCATCTGCCACTCGTCCAGCGGCATCACCGCGCCGGTGGGGTTGCCCGGCGAGCAGGTGTAGAGCAGTTGCGTGCGTTGCCAGATGTGCTCGGGCACGCTGGCCCAGTCCACCGCAAAGTTGCGCGCTGGGTCGCTGGGGGCAAACCACGGTTGTGCGCCTGAGAGGTACGCCGCGCCTTCGTAAATTTGGTAAAACGGGTTGGGGCAGACCACCACTGGCTCGGTGCCGTCGGCCCGGTCAGCAAAAGCGCGTGGGTTGACAACCACTTGGGCCAGCGCAAACAGCGCCTCGCGCGAGCCCAGCACCGGCAGGATCTGCGTGGCGGGGTTGAGCGTCAGGCCGTAGCGGCGCTGCACCCAGGTGGCGCAGGCTTGCTTGAGTTCGGGCGTGCCAGCGGTGGCGGGGTAGGTGGCCAGACCGCCCGCCGGGGCTTGCACGGCATCGCACAGCGCGTCCTTGAGCAAGGCGGGCGTGGGATGACGCGGTTCACCAATCCCCAAGCTGATGGGGCGGTAGGCCGGGTTGGGTGTGACGCTGCCCAGCAACTGGCGCAGGCGTTCAAACGGGTAGGGTTGCAGGCGGGAAAGCAGGGGGTTCATGGCGTGGAGGTGGAGGCAAGGTTCAGGGCAGGATCAGCGAAAACACGGCCTGGTCGGTGTTGAGTTCCAGTCGGGTGCAGCCGTGCTGGCCCTTGTTGTGGTGCGCGGCGGCCACGGCCTCGCACACACTCAGCCCCAGGCCGGTGCTGTGGCGGTCGTGATCAGGGGTGTCACTGTGGTCAGGCGGTAGGTCGTTGGCAATTTGCAGGCACAGCCCTTCGGGCACCGTGAGGGCCTGCAACTGCACGCGCTGGTGTGCGAACTTGCAGGCGTTGTGCAGGCTGGCGTCCAGCGCCAGGCGCACCAGGTCGCGGTCAAAGAACCAGCCCGCCGGAGCGTTGCCGGGCAGCACCTCGATGGTCACGCCCTGCGGCGCAAACAGGCGCGCCAGCGCCACCGCCTCGTCCAGCGTTTCGGCCAGCATGGCGTAGTCCGACATGGCGTGCAGCTTGCCCGCGCGCGCCTTGGCCGTGACGAGTTGCCCGGTGAGGTTGCGCAGCACGGCGGCGGTCTGTTCGCGCGCGCGCAGCATGTGGGCCTTGGCCTCGGGGCTGGCGTGGTGGTCGCAGGCGGTCTCGAGTTCTTCCTCGATCACGGCCAGGTGGTTCTTCAGGTCGTGGACCCAGGCCAGAAAAGCGGTGTGTTCCATCATAGGTGTTCAGGCGTCCCGGGCTTTTTTCATGGCGGCGCCCAGGGTGGGCAGGTACTTGGCCAGGGCGGTCAGGTCGGTGCTGATGGCCTTGAGCGCCACCAGGTAGTTCACGGCCTCGGCGTAGGCGGCCAGCTGCACCGGGCGGTCGGTGGCGGCCAGCAGCCGGATCAGGCACTGCACCTTGAGCATGTGCACCGACGGGTTGTGCGGCGCTTGCTCCAGCAGCCGGTTGACGCGGTCCAGCGCGGCTTGTGCCCCCTGGTTAATAAGCATGCCCACGGTCTGCTTGAGCTCGTCGGCAAAGGCGTGCGCGGTCTTGTCCACCAGCAGCTCAATCTTGGCCTTGAGTGGCGTGTGGTCGGCGCTGGTGCGGATTTGCTTGAGGTGGATTGGCTCGGCGTGAAAGTCGCGCGTGAGCTCCTGCGTCAGGCGCTCGGCCTCGGGCTCCTGCGCCGCCATGCAGAAGGCGGTCAGGCACACCATCTTGGCCTCGGTGTCCAGCGGCACGCGGTCGAGCTCGCTGGTCAGTTGCTGCAGCAGCGGCTCGCTGTCGGCGTTGCGGTGCTGCCAGAGCTGGGCCTGGGCCTCGATGGCGATCAGCACCAGGCGCGCGGCGGCGTCGCCCTTGAACTGTTCGCGGTAGGCGGGCAGCAGCTCCAGCGCGCGTCTGGGGTTGTCGTGGTGGATGTAGGCCTGCAGCAGCGTGGCCACGTCCTCGATGCGGGCCTGCGTGGGCAGCGCGCTGTGGCTGGAGGCCTTGCTGAAGGCCTCGAAGGCGGTCTCGGTGTCGCCGATGGCCAGCGCCTTCTTGCCGATGGACAGGTTGCGCCGCCCTGACGGGATGATGTCGGCGGCCTGCTGCGCCACGGCCAGGGCCTGCTCGGGGCGGCCCGTGGCCTCGAAGATGTCCACCAGCAGGTCGCAGGCGCCAATCAGGTCGGGGTACTGCGCGCGCAGCTCCAGCGCCACGCCTTCGGCGGCGGCCAGCTCGCCCAGGCCCTTGAGGGCGCGCGCGCGCGCCAGCTGGGCAAAGGGCAGGTCGGAGTGCTGGGCCAGCAGGTCGTCGTAGAGCGCCAGCGCCTCGCCAAAGCGTTCCTTGCGCAGCAGCAGCTTGCCCTTTTGCTTGGCGGCCTCAATGTGGAACGGGCCGCGCGCGTCGTAGATGGCGCTGGCGGCCTGCAGTGCGGCCTCGACCTGGCCGTGGTCGAGCGCGTCGTAGAACGGCTGCAGCGCCTGGCGCTTGGCCAGCGCGCGCTGGAAGCGCTCCAGCAGCACCTTGCTGGAAAAGGGCTTGATGATGTAGTCGTCGGGCGCGTCGTCGGCGGCCACCGAGACCAGGTTGTGCCCGCTCTCGGCCGTCACCATGATCCAGACCGTGGACGAGGGCAGCAGGCCTTGCTCCTTGGCCTGTTCCAGCACCTGCTGGCCGTTGGGGCCGCGCCCCAGGTTGTAGTCGCACACCACCAGGTGGAATTTTTCGGCGCGCAGTTTGTTGAGCGCCTCCTCGCCCGAGCTGGCGGGCACCACGTACTTGATGTTGAGCGTGGTCAGCTGCTCGCGCAGCAGCCCGCGCATGGGCGCCATGTCGTCGATCAGCAAAACGTGGTGGTCGGACAGCGGAGGGGGTGGCAGGGGCATGGGCAATGGGCGTGAATCGGGCGCGACCGGGCCGGTCTGGGGCGCCATTATCGGTGTTTGCGGCGGTGGCGCCACTACACTATGGCACTTTTGCCGTCCGTTGGCGGCCCGATACCGCTGTTTCCGTCCTGTGCGCCTCCATACCCTCAAACTTTCAGGCTTCAAGTCGTTTGCCGAACCCACCACGCTGCACCTGCCGGGCCAGCTGGTGGGCGTGGTCGGCCCCAATGGCTGCGGCAAGTCCAACATCATGGACGCCGTGCGCTGGGTGCTGGGCGAGTCCAAGGCCAGCGAACTGCGCGGCGAGTCGATGCAGGACGTGATCTTCAACGGCACCACCACGCGCAAGCCCGCCAGCCGCGCCAGCGTGGAGCTGGTGTTCGACAACGCCAGCCAGCGCGCCGGTGGCCAGTGGAACCAGTACGCCGAGATCGCCGTCAAGCGCGTGCTCACGCGCGACGGCACCAGCACCTACTACATCAACCAGCAGGCGGTGCGCCGCCGCGACGTGCAGGACGTGTTCCTGGGCACCGGGCTGGGGCCGCGCGCCTACGCCATCATCGGCCAGGGCACCATCAGCCGCATCATCGAGAGCCGCCCCGAGGAGCTGCGCCTGTTCCTGGAGGAGGCGGCGGGCGTGTCCAAGTACAAGGAGCGCCGCCGCGAGACCGCCAACCGCCTGGCCGACACGCGCGACAACCTGACCCGCGTGGAAGACATCCTGCGCGAACTCAATGGCCAGTTGGCTAAGCTGGAGCAACAGGCCGAGGTGGCCAGCCGCTACCACGCGCTGCAGACGCGCGCCACCTTGCGCCAGCAGCAACTGTGGTGGCTCAAACGCCGCGACGCCGCCGCCGAGCTGGCCCAGGTGCAGGCCGCCGGCCGTGAGGCTGTGAACGCGCTGGAGGCCCGTCTGGCCGACCTGCGCCGCGTGGAGGCCGAACTCGAGACCCTGCGCCAGGCCCACTACGACGCGGGCGAGGGCGTGAACCAGGCCCAGGGCCAGCTCTACGAGGCCGGGGCCGAGGTGGCGCGGCTGGAGGCCGAAATCCGCTACGTGGTGGAAGGCCGCCAGCGCGTGCAGCAGCGCCTGCTGCAACTGCAGGCCCAGCAACAGGACTGGGCCGCGCGCCAGGAGGCAGCTCTGGCCGAGCTCGACACCCTGGCCGAAACCGCCGCCAGCACCAGCGAACAGCACGAACTGCTGCAGGCCCAGCACGAGGAACAGGCCGATCGCCTGCCCGAACTGGAAGACGCCCTGCGCCAGGCCCAAGGCCGTGCCCAGCAACAGCGCCACGGTGCGGCCCAAATCCAGCAAACCCGGCACGTGCTGGCGGCCGAACAGCGTGGCCTGCAGGAACAAGACCGCCAGCTGCGCCAGCGCCACGCGCGCCTGAGCCACGACCGCGCCACCCTGCGCCTGCCCGACGCCGCCGCGCTGGCCCAGACTGCGCAACAGGCGCAAGATGCGCAGCACGAACACGCCACCGCCCAGGCCCGCCTGGAGGCGCTGCAAGTCCAGCAAACCGACGCCGAAGCCCAGCGCCGCGCCGCCCAGGCCCGCGTCACGCACGAACACCAGACCCTGGCCGACGTGTCCGCCCGCCTGCAGGCCCTGCAAGCGCTGCAGCAGCAGGTGCAGACCGACGGCAAGCTGCAACCCTGGCTGCAGCGCCACGGCCTGCACGACCTGCCCGCGCTGTGGCGCCAGCTGCAGGTGGAACCCGGTTGGGAAAACGCGCTCGAGGCCGCCCTGCGCGAGCGCATGGGCGCGCTGCCGGTGTCGGCCTGGGCGCAAGTGGCCGCGCTGGCCAGCGACGCCCCCCCGGCCAAGCTCGCCTTCTTTCACGCGCCCGATGCGCCGCCACCGCTGGCCCCCGACCACCTGCCCGGCGCGCTGCCCCTGGCGCGCCAGCTGCGCCTGCACGACGCCACCTTGCACGGCCTGCTGGCGCACTGGCTGCACGGCTGCCACACCGTGGCCACGCTGGCCGACGCGCTGGCGCTGCAACCCCAGCTCCAGCCCGGCCACACCCTGTTCACGCCCGAAGGCCACGCCGTGGGCCGCTACCACGTCGGTTTCTACGCCCCCGACAACGCCCAGGCCGGCCTGCTGGCGCGCGCGCATGACATCGACAACCTCGACAAGCAGCAGCGCGCCCAGACCCTGCTGCACGAGGAAGCCAGCCGCCAGCTCCAGCGCACCGAAGCCACCTGCACCGAGCTGCAACAGCAACTCGCCCAGGCTCGGCGCGCCGCCACCGACGCCCAGCAACGCCTGCACCGCGCCGAACTCGACGCCCAGCGCCTGGCCCAGCTCGACGCCCAGGGGCGCGAACGCAACGCCCAGCTCGCGCAAGAGCTGGCCGAACTCGAACACCAGCTCGAAGCCCTGCAGGAACGTGGCCTGGAGGCCGAAGCGCAGCTCGACGAACTCGAACACCAGCTCACCGCCCAGCAGGCACAGCAGCTGGCGCTGGACGACGCCGTCACCAGCGCCGAACGCCGCCTGACCCAGGCGCGCGAACAACTGCGCACCCTGGAGCGCCAGGCGCAGGAAAGCGCCTTTGCCCAGCGCAGCCTGGACGCGCGCCGCCTTGAGCTGCAGCGCGCCGCCGATACCGCCACCCAGCAACAGCGCACCCTGGCCGACGACACCCAACGCGCGCACGATGAACTGGCGCGCTTGTCCGACGCCGCCGCCCAGGGCGGGTTGCAGGCCGCACTCGACGCCAAGCTGCAGCGCGAACGCGATCTGGCCGCGCAGCGCAGCCGCTACGACGCACTGACCGTGCAACTGCGCGCCACCGACGAACGCCGCCAGACGCTGGAGCGCGAGCTCGAACCCCTGCGCGCTCGCATCACCGAATGCCAGCTGCAGGAGCAAGCCGCCCAGCTCGGGCTGGAGCAATACGCCCAGCGCCTGGCCGAAGCCGGGGCCGACCTCGACGCGCTGGCCACCAGCATCGAGCAGGACGGCATCCGCCTGCAGGGCTTGCAAGCCGAGATTGACCGCTGCCAGCGCGACATGGCCGCCCTGGGCGCCGTCAACCTGGCCGCGCTGGACGAACTGGCCGCCGCGCGCGAACGCCAGCAGTTCCTGAGCGAACAGTCCACCGACCTGCACGACGCCATGCGCACGCTAGAGGACGCGATCGCCAAGATCGACGCCGAAACGCGCCAGCTGCTGGGCCACACCTTCGACACCGTCAACCAGCACTTTGGCCGCATGTTCCCCGAACTGTTTGGCGGTGGTCAGGCCCGGCTGGTGATGACGGGCGACGAAATCCTCGACACCGGCGTGCAGGTGCTGGCGCAGCCGCCCGGCAAGAAGAACCAGACCATCCACCTGCTCTCGGGCGGCGAGAAAGCCCTGACCGCCATTGCGCTGGTGTTTGCCATCTTCCAGCTCAACCCGGCGCCGTTTTGCCTGCTTGACGAGGTGGACGCGCCGCTGGACGACAGCAACACCGAGCGCTACGCCCGCCTGGTGACCCAGATGAGCCGCGAGACCCAGTTCCTCTTCATCAGCCACAACAAGATCGCGATGGAAATGGCACAACAATTGATTGGTGTCACCATGCAGGAGCAAGGCGTTTCGCGCATGGTGGCCGTGGACATGGAAACCGCCCGTGGCTGGACGCCCAGCGCCTGAGCCCGCCGCCACCACCGCCGCACCCCACAGAAAGAAGACCGATGGAGTTCAACTCTTTGATGACTGGCCTGTTCATATTGGGCGGGGCCCTGATTGCTGGCCTTGTGCTGTACGACCGCTGGTACCTGCCGCGCCGCCTGCGCCCGCGCCCGGGGCCGGTGCGCCACGTCAGCGTGCCCGCCAGCGGCCCCGACACCGCCCACCAGCCGCCTGAGCCCGTGCCCGAGCCCGCCACCGAGTACCACGACTACCCCGAGCCCGAAACC
>NZ_NWBQ01000045.1 GCF_002837135.1 Macromonas bipunctata
AAGCCGCTGGTGGTGATTCTGGACAACGCCTCCATCCACAAGGCCCAGGCCATTCAATCGGCACTGAAGGTGCTGCAGGAGAAGAACGGCCTGACGCTGTACTTTCTGCCTCCCTACAGCCCCGAGCTCAACCGCATCGAAATGCTTTGGCACACCATGAAGCACCGCTGGCTGGAAGCCTGCCACCGCACCAAGGAAGCGTTGGAACGCGACATCAAGCATATCTTTGATAACTTTGGCCAAAAATAAGTTAACCGCTAAAAGTTTTTTCCTTAAGTGCAGCCCACTCATCGTCTAGGACAAGCATGCAAGCCGTTCATTTTGTGAAAAAACTTTCGACAGCTAACTTATGGGAATGCCGTACCATCAAGTCTTTGTGCAACAAAGCCTATTAGCTTGATAAAATAAAAAATGATTTATATCTCACTTTGGTTGATACTTTTAATATCAATAAATATAACTTATGTGCGCGAATTTAAAAATATTAAAAATTTGCTTTCGGGTGCAATTATAACAATTGCACTAATGCTTGGATCAATAAGATGGGCGACAGGTACCGATTGGGAATCTTACAGGATTTTTTATGAAGAAAATCAAGTATTTTTTGATTTTATAAATTGGTATCAATTTGAATATGGGTATAAAATTCTTGTTGCTATTATTAGTGGCATGGGAATTAATTATTCAATTTTTCTTGGACTTCAAACTGGATTAATAATATTTGTCAAATACCAGGTAATTAAGGGTAGGCAATATATTCTTTTGTCATTTTTTGTTTTGTATTGTACTGCGCTTCTTGAGATATTTGCAGTTAGACAGTCAATTGCCGTAGCATTAGTAATTTTGGCGATAAATTTTATTGTCGATAGAAAATTTATTATTGGATATTTATTAATTTTTCTTGCATCCACTTTTCATATTACGGCGCTTGTTGGTTTTCTGGTGCCATTATTTTTAATAAAAAGCAAATCCTACTTGATTTATGTGTTTTGTGCAATATTTATTATTTTGTTTTATTTTAGTAGTCAGATGCAAGGTTTGCTAATAAGTTATGTTGTTGAGGATAAGTTGCTTCATTATATATCGGCAGATGAATATAGGTTTTCAGTGCTTTCCATTTTTTATAAATTAATTATAATTGGATATCTTGTGTTGGGCTTATATAAGTACGAGGGAAGGTTGTCTTCATTTGAAGTTCTTTCGATAAAAATTGTATCGATGGGTTTTTTGGCGAGTATTCCATTGGAATTAATAAATCCAGTTTTTAATAGAATTTCATTATATTTTACAGCTTTTGAATTTATTGCCTCACCAGCAATTGCACATATGATTACTTATAATGCCATTAAGAAAAAATATTGGTTGTTATTGTTTTTATTTGTTGCTTGTTTTGCATTGTTCTATGGCATAAGGCTTTATGGAGTTATGTCAAATTATATGGATTTGTATGTGCCTTTCGAAACTATATTTCATCGTAATTATAAAAATACTTACTGATTTTTTTGAGTGATTTAAAATTTAAAGTGCAACACCCATTAATTGCTTTTTTGAAAATCAGTAAAATTTAATGGAGAAATTTTTTGCAATTGCAGATTGACGGTATCATCTATTCCCTGCAACGGCACGGCGGGATCACGGTCTATTTCAACGAATTGCTGCAGCGCATGAAGTCTGGGGCAGCGGGTGATTGCCGGGTTGTGGTATATGAAGGCTCAGCGGCGAATGTAGAGTTTTTGCCGACGGGGTACGAAACTCGTCCGATGCGTCTGGCGGAGCGGTATAGGCGTTGCCCAGTGTCGGCGCAAGCCGATCTATTCCATTCGAGCTACTACCGGTTGCCTGACCGGCGTTTGCCCGTGGTGACAACGGTGCACGACTTTATCTATGAACGCTTTGCTTCTGGGCCACGCAAATGGCTGCACAGCTGGCAGAAATTCGCGGCAATCCGGGCCTCACAGGCGGTGATCTGCATTTCTGAAAGTACGCGGCGCGATCTGCTTCAGTTTCTGCCAGATATCCGGCCAGAGCGGCTCCACGTGGTGCATAAGTTGACCATCAAAAGTTTCTTCACGAGTCATGCTGCCAAGCCCGTTTTTG
>NZ_NWBQ01000046.1:0-9834 GCF_002837135.1 Macromonas bipunctata
TTGCAGTGCCGCTTTGGCTTGTGCTTCGGCATCGCATTGTTTCAGGGCTTCGGCCTTGGCTGCCGTTTCCGCTTGTTTGGCTTTGGTTTCCGCTGCCAGTTGTGCTTGCAGGTCGGCGGTGGTTTTTTGCAGTGCCGCTTTGGCTTGTGCTTCGGCATCGCGTTGCTTCAGTGCTTCGGCCTTGGCTGCCGTTTCCGCTTGCTTTGCTTTGGATTCTTCCGCCAGTTTGGCTTGCAACTCGGTTTGCAAAGCCTGGTGGCTGAGGTAGTGTTTTTCCAACTCCTCTTGCACTTGGTGCAGTTGCTGTAACAGCAATTCACCTTCCTGCTGCGCTTCTTGCAAGTCGGCCACTGTCTTGGTGTTGGCTTGGGTCAGGGTATCGAGTTTGGTTTGCAGCTCGGACTGCGCTTTCGCTTGCGCGTCGCGCTGTTGCAGTGCTTCGGCCTTGGCTGCCGCTTCGGCTTGCTTGGCCTTGGTCTCGGCATCAAGCCGGGTTTGCAGTTCAATTTTGGCCTGGGTTTCGGCCTCTAGCCGTTTCAAAGCATCGGCTTTGGCTGCGACTTCAATCTGCTGCGCTTGGGTGATGGCTTCCAATTGCTCCTGCACGCGGTGCAGTTCTTGCAGCAGGTTGTCGGCTTTGTGCTGCTGTTGCTGCAAGGCGGCTTGTTCGCTGCTGCGGTCAGCGAGTTGCAGGTAGTGCTGCACCAGCTGCTGGGCGCTCGCAACGGCGAATTGGGTGGGTACCGGATCGGCTGGTGCGGCCAGCAATGGCTGCATGCTGGCGTACAGCTCCCGTTCGAGTTCTTGGTACTGCGGGTGGCGGGCCACCAGCTGGGCCGCCAGTTGCAGCTGCACGGCGTTGTGTGGCAACGGTTGCGCGGCAGGAGTCACGGCATCGGGTTGCAAGGGCAGTTGCCACTGCTGGGCGATATGGGCCACCAAGGTCTGCGGGGCTTGCTGGGCCTGGTCAGCCCACACCAGCACACTGCGCTCGGGGTGACGCAGGTGGAAGCGCAGCAGGGCTTGGTGGCGCTGCTGCCACAGTTGCAGCTGGCGAGCTTCATCAACTCCAGGGTCTGCGTGGGCGGTGAACAAGTCGGCCACGGCCTGCTGCGGGGTTTGGCACAGCAGCACAAAGCGGATGTTGGTGTCAAGTTGGGCCCAAAAGTCCAGCGCATCAATGCTGCGGGCATCGGCCCAGCTCCACACCGGCTGATCAATGTTGGCCAACAACAGGTCGATGGCCACTTGCTCCCACAAACGGCTGGGCACCACAGGCGACGTGTCCGACTGACACACACGCTGGTGCCAAACATGCAAACTCAGTGCCACATCGCGTTGCAACGGTTGTGCCGGTGCCACCCCCGCACCTTGCAAAGCCTGCGCCAAGTGGTTGAGTGCTTGCGCGTCCGCGCCGGTGATGCAGATGGGGGTCATGAGAAAATTTCCAGAGAAGCAGCTTGCGCAATGCGCTGTGGTAACCAGTTCAATTTACGTTGCGCAAACAGCATCCTATCATGCAAATTGACGGATTTTGAATCTTTGGCCCAATCCACCTCCACCAGCACCGCCTGGGGGTTGTAGGTGTATTCGCCGTTGCCACGGGCCAGCACGGTCAGTTCGGTATCGGCATAGTGCTGGGCATAACCGGGGTAGAACAAGTCGCCACCGTAGTGGCTGTCCAGCCAGCGGCGCTGGCCAAGGCCGAAGGCAGCCAACGCCCCCGCCCATTTGCCATCGTTAAAACCGAGCAGGCCTTTGTCGTGTTGCAGCAGGGTATACAGCGCCAGTTGCAGCCAACGGCGGCCCGCAAAAGCGTCTTGTGCTACGTAGCCAAAGCACCGGCTGCGGGTGGCACGGTACACGCGGTTGGCAAGGGCGACAAAACCTTCGCGGTCTTCGTCCAGCACCACCAACAACAGGGCATCGTCCACCGCTGCGCGGCTGGCCATGAGTTGTGCCGCACGTTGGGCCTGTGCCACATCGGTGCTGGGCATCACGAGAATGGTATGGGCCTGTTGCAATGCAGCCGGCAACGGCTGTTGCAATTGCTGTGCGGCCAGGCTGGCCCACCTCATGCTGGGGTCTCCAGCAACGCCAACAGTTCTGCGGCCAGAGCGGTATGGTTGACGCGCGGACTGCCTGCACGCAACAGGCTGTGGCCGTTGCGGGGCACTTGGGGCCAACCGTTGAAGTCGTCGATGCGGTAATCCGACAATGGCATGCCAGCGTAATGACAATGGGCCTGGGTGTGGCGTTCGCAAAACAGCTCGCCCAAGCGGGTGTACGAGGGTACGCCCAACGCCAAGGCTTCGATGGTGGTCAGGCCACCGCTGTAAGGCCAAGTGTCCAGTGTGGCATCGAGTTGCGCTACGGTGCTAAGGTACTCGCGGTGGTTGGCAGGGGCCACAAATTCGACCGCCACGCCGGGCAAGCCACGCTCGATGCGCTGGCGTACCTCAGGGTGCTGGTAGCGGTAATCCACACAACGCAAGCGCACCAAATGGCCCTGTTGCTGCCAGATGTAGTGGCGCTGGGCCAGATCGGCCAAAAACGCGCGCGACACCTTGGCAGGGTTGGCGATCACACCCAGTACCACGTCGGTAGCATCGGCGGGGCGTGGTTGTGCCGGTGGCAGGTACGGCGGCGGCATGTACGTGACGTAACCGGCCTTGAGCCGCACCAAGGGTTCGCTGTACAGCGGATCGCTGCCCAACGGGGTTTGGTAGTCGTCGGTCAGAAAGCCGTCAAAGCTGCGCAGCCCAGTGGTGACAGACTGACCCCCCACCCATTTGTAGAGCTTGCGCGCAGGTTTGGCCGACAGTGCCGACAATGCCACTGGATCCATCCAGCCCCCCAGATCGATCAGGGCATCCAACTGGTGGCGGGCCAGCGTGTGGGCCAGCGCCTCGGCGGGCAAACTGGCCACGTCGTGCCAATCGGTGGCAATGCTGCGAAAGGCCTCGGTGGCCCAGTCGGACTTCTGCCCCCGGTTGAACACCACCAAATCCACCGCCCCCGCCAGCTCACGCAGCGCCCCGATGGCAAAAAAGTACACCGGCGAGGCAAAGAACTGCGGCGACAGCAACCCCACCTTGCGGCGGGGCCGCACCGTGGCGGGACGGGCTGCGGCAGCGTGGTCGGCCAGCGTGGCCTGAATGCGCGCCTGTACCACCGCGTCCAGCGGCAAGCGTTGGGCCCCAAAATCCAGAAACGCCTGGTTGATACGCTGGGCCGGTACGTTGGGCTCCCGGTCGTACAGCAAGGTCACCAGCGTGGTGATTTCGGCATCCCGACCATGCTGGGGCGTGCCCAACAGCGGGCGCACCAAGGCGCGGGCCTGCACCGCATCGCCCACCACATGGAGCGTGAGAGTGGCCAGCTCGTGCCGGATGTCGGCATTGTCGGGCCACTGGGCGTGCAGACGGCGCAACAGCGCCAAGGCCAAGGGCTTGTCGTTGCGCAACACCAGCGCCTTGGCCCACACCAGCGCCGATTGCCACAACGTGGGTTGCAATTGCACCGCACGTCGGCTGTGTTCGACCGCCTGCTCCACCTGCCCCAGCGCCAGATGGCACAGTGCCAAATTGTGCGCGACCACCGCATGGTTCGGCTGTTGCGCCTGCACGGTCTGGTACAAGCAGCAAGCGTCGGCCCATTGACCGGCCTTGCGCAACGCATCAGCCTGCGACAGTTCAGAAACCGTGGCACCTGCCACGGTGGACGGTTGGGTGGGGGGCAAGGTACGGGGCATGACGGTCAAGCAAGGTCGGTTAGGGTGCAGGGCTGGAGATGGCGGGGGCCTCCTCGGGCAAAAACAATTGTGCCTGCACCTGCTGCAACGCCACGTCCAGCGGTGCAGCCGCGTTGATTTGCAGGCTCAACAACTTTTCACCCAACTGCAACACCGTGCTCACGTAATCGCCTTGCGTTTGGTGCAAGGCTTGGATGGCATTGAGCACATCCAACTTGGAGCGCACACCGCCTTCGTAGCTTTTTTCGTTGGCATTGAGGCTTTGTTCGGCGGCGGCAATGGCCTCGCGCCGGATAGCCACATCGGTCAGAGCGGTGTCCAACTCGGCGTGCAAGCGGCGCACTTCCAGCTCGATGCGCTGGCGGGCATCGCGTTCTTGTTCACGCAATTTTTGCAACTCCAGCTCAGACGTTTGCAAACGCATATAGCTGCTGATGTCGATGGGAATGTCGATACCAAACGTGATGCCCGATGAGGTGGTGGTGTTGCCGTTGTACTGCGAACGCTGCATAGACGCATTGAGCGACGGCCAATACACCGCCTTGGCGCGTTTGCGGCTGATTTCGCCAATGGCGGTGGCCAACTGACTGGAACGTATGCTGGGGTTCTGCCCCAGTGCCTGATCCAACACCTCCTGCAACGGCGGCAACTGAAACGCCACGGGCTCCTTGCGCAAACGGTAGCTGGTACCGCTTGGTAACGCCCCCACCATGACTTCGTACTGGCGCTCGGCGGCCTGTTGGGCCGAACGCAACGCCAGACTTTGTGAACGTGCCTGCGCCAACCGCACCTTGGCATCGTACACATCGGTCACGGTGCCCATACCCAGTTCAAACATGCGCTGGGCAGAAGTGGTTTGAGCCTCCAAAGCGCGGATGTTGGCCTCGTTGAGCAAGCGCTTTTCACGCGACTCCGACAGCGCCCCCACCACCTTGAACAAACGCTGGGCCAGATCGTATTGCTGACGCTCCATCGTGGCCTCGGCCATGTTGGCGCGTGGTTCAGACTCTTGCAAGTTGAGCCAACGGTCCCAATTCACCACCGGCTGGGTGACGGTAAAGGTCTGGCGTTCTTTGTTTTCGTTGGCCAATTGTGAACGGTTGAACTTGGCTTGCGGGTAGTACGCCGCTGCCGCTACACCGGCTTGCAGGCGTTGGGTTTCGTATTCGGCCAACGAAGCCGAAAACGTGGCATCGTACTGGCGGGCGCGCTGGTAATCGCCCAACAAATTGCTGGCCCACAACGGAGATGCGCCCAACACAGCCGCCACCAGGGCCATGTGCCGCCAAAAAAAGACTGGTTTCATACTGGGTAGTACCTCGTCATTCTTTGAAGGAACGGGCAAAGCGGTCGGCCAATGGCTTGAGCAAGTAACTCATGAAGCTGCGCTCGCCCGCTTTGACAATCACTTCGACCGGCATACCGGGCAGAATGTTCTTGTCGCCCAGCAGCTGGCGCGCCTCTTCCGTGGTCTCCACTTGGATCAGGTAGTACTCCTCGGGGAACTGTGGTGGCATGGGTGGCAAACGGTCGGCCCCCACCAAACGCACCACCCCCGGCACCACCGGCGTGGTAATGCTGTTGAACGCCGAGAACCGCATGTCCGCCAGCAAGCCCACATGCACCTTATCGATCAGGTGCGGTGGCACCGCCGCTTCGGCAATCAGGGTTTGGTTGGCGGGCACAATTTCCATCAGCACCTGGCCGCCGGTGATCACACCACCCACCGTGTGCGCTTTGAGCCCAACCACCGTGCCACTGGTGGGCGCACGCAGGTTGGACAAACTTTTGTCAAAACGCAACGATTCCACCTTGGCACGCACCGTTTCACGCACTTTCTGGGTGTCGCTCAATTCGGTGTCCACCCCTTTAAAAAAAGCGGACTTGAGCTTGCTCAACTCCAACTGGTTGGCCGATATGGCGGTGCGGATACTGGCAATTTGCGAGCGCAAATTGGCCACCCCCGCTTGCGCCTCTGAGCTGCCGCGTTCGGCATCGTTGGCCTTGCTGCGGGGCACAAAACCGTCGTTGGCCAGTTTGCGCATGCTTTCGGCATCTTGCACAATGGGTGTAAGTTGCTCCAGACGGAGTTTAAGTACCACCTCTTGCGCTTGCAGTTGCTGCTGCAAACCCTGGTTTTGCTCCAGCAAAATGGAAATTTGGTCGTTCAATTCAGCACGGCGGGAACGGAACAACGCCGCTTGCAAACGCTTGGCTTCGGCCACCTGCTCGTTCTGGCCAAAGCCTTTCAGGGCCTCATCCCATTCAATCTGGGTGGCTTCGGTGCGCTCGGCCAGCAACCGTGAATACGCCGCTGCCGCATTGATGTATTCGTACTCGGCCTGGCGCAGGTTGGCATCCACATTGAGTGGGTTAATGCGCAACAACACCTCCCCCTGTTTGACCTGAGCGCCTTCGCGCACCAGAATTTCTTCCACCACACCACCCGACGGGTGTTGCACCGCTTTGCGGCTGCCCATCACCACCACCGAGCCATTGACCACCACCCCTGAATCCAACGGCGCGGTCACCGACCAGACCGCAAAAATCAGGAAACTCACAAAAACCACCTTGCCAGCCTGCTTTTTGATGTTGGATTCTTCAATCCGCACGGGCTCAATCCCGTCCTTCACCAATTGCTCCGGCACATACGGATTGAACGACTGGCCCCAGCGGCGCACACGCTCGAGTGCAGCGTCCACACCATTCATTACGCTACGGAAAGGGTTCATTGCACAGCTCCTGTGGACTTGGCCTGATTCTGTCGGGCGGCCAACACACCTGGGCCTGGCCGGGGTGGCCCCACCAACGGCGGTTTGCGCGGCCCCACCAAGGGTGGACGTGGCGCAGCAGGCTTGACCTGTGCGTCGGGTGCAACCGGTTTAACCGCCACTGGGGCCACCTTGGCAACCGGCGGCTGCGTCGCCACAGTCGGCAAGGGTCGTTCTGCTGGTTGCGGGCTGGCGGGTACCGGTTGGGACAACACAGGTGCAACAGGAGCCTGAACAGGCTTTTCGGCCGGAACAGCCACGCGGGGGGCTGCTGCAACAGGCTTGACAACGGACTGTACTGGCGCAGCAGGCACAGGTGCGGCCACCTTGGGCGGCTGCGGCGGCGTTTCCGCCTTGACTTCCGACTTGATCTGACCCAACACCTGCGCCACAGGGCCAAACGCCACCTGTTGCCCATCCTTGAGCACCAGCACCAAGTCGGCCACCTCCAACAACTTGGGACGGTGGCTGCTAAACACCACCAACGTCTGGCGAGCTTTCAACTCGCGGATTAACTTAATCAGGGCACGTTCACCTTCATCGTCCAGATTGGCGTTGGGTTCGTCCAACACCACGTACACGGGATCGCCATACACCGCCCGCGCTATCGCCAAACGCTGTTTCTGGCCTCCGGTCAAGGCGTAGCCCGTTTCGCCCAGTTTGGTTTCATACCCTTGGGGAAAAGCCAGAATGGCCTCGTGCATGCCAATCGCTTTGGCGGCGGCCACCACTTTGTCCGGATCGATCGGCCCCAGGCGGGCAAGGTTTTCGGCCACCGTGCCCTCAAACAATTCGATATCTTGCGGTACGTAGCCGATGTATTGGCCCAAATCATCGCGGATCCAAGGGGCAATTTCAGCACCGTCCAGCCGCACATGACCACGGGTAGGCTCCCACAAACCCACCAACAGTTTGATGAGCGAGGTTTTGCCGGCGGCACTGGGGCCCACCAAAGCCAGCACTTGACCCGGCTCGGCCTTGAAATTAAGGTTGAACACAATCGGACGTTTGGCAGTGGCTGGCTGGGCAACCAAATCCGCCACGTCCAACGTCCCTTTGGGCGCGGGCAGGGGCATGCGCTCGGACACCACATCATCCTCGGCCACCATCGCATTCAGGCGTTCCAGCGATTGTTTGGCGGTTTGGATGCTGGACCAACTGCCCATAATTTGTTTGATGGGGCCAATCGCGCGGTTCAACAAAAAGCTGGCCGCAATGACCATACCACCGGTAATCACTCCTTCAATCGCCAACCAGCACGCCAACGCCATTTGCAGCGACGGCATGGCATGGCTCAAGAAATTGGTGGCACCGCCGACCAACCCCGCCGATTCGCTGGCGTTGACCTGCAAGCCCAGAAAATGCTGGTGCTTTTCAAACCAACGCCGCCGAATGTTGCCTTGCATACCCAAGGCCAGCGCCGTGTCGGACTGGCGCAAGCTCTGCGCCGCCAACCGCTTGGCCTCTGCCGAAGCGGTATTGGCCTCGCGCAACGCCGGCGTGGTAATACGGCTGGTGGAATACGCCGCCAACAACTGCACAATCGTCGCTACAAGAATAAAGATGGCCAGATACGGGTGAAACGCCCAGCCAATGAAAATAAAGATGATGGCGTAGGGCGCGCTCATGAGGGCCAACAACGCACCACCGGTCAGGAACTGGCGCAGCGTCACTACATCACCCAGCACTTGGTGTACGTCCACATCCTTGCGCGCCACATAACGCCGGAACGAGGTGTCAAACACCCGTGCGGCAATGTCCCAGTCGATGCGCAACGAAATGCGGATCATCATGCGCGTGCGCACCCACTCCAGCCCCGACCAAAAGCCGTAGGCCAACATTACCAGCGCTGTCAGCGACACCAGCGTGACCTCGCTGCGGCTGGAAATCACACGGTCGAACATGTTCCACATGAACACGATCGGCGTAATGGACAACACCTCGATCACCAATGTGAGTATGGCCACGAACACAAACGACTTCTTGCACTGTCGCAGCAAGTCGGACACCGGGTTGGCACCGGGCTTGCCCGTGGTGTCGGTGTTCAAAAAACGGTCAACCAATCCTGGCATACCACCTACCTATGTTTTCAATAAAAAAAGGCGACCCCGCCGGGGCCGCCTTGTTCCTTGTCAAGGAACCACAACAGCGACTCAGACCTTGGTCAGATCCAACGAACCGCCGAGATCGTTGCCACTCAAGAAGTCAATCCCCAGCAACTCGATTTCATTCAACAACGCGTCGCTGAGACCAGCCACCGCATTGTCGCCGACGTGCAGGGTCACTTCGTCCTGAGCCGCAAACACTTGACCTTGGAATTTCTCGACCAACTTGGTCAATTCTTCGGCCAGGTTGTCTGCGGTCAACCCGTCCTTGGCATCAATGCCGATGGTGTCCATCTGACCCACATGGACATCCACACTGTCGATGCCCAAGTTGGCCAAATCGTCCAACGTGATACCGTGGTCGGCCAGTGCGGTGCCTGTGACATCCACATCCACAAAGCTGATGTTGTCGCTGGCGGCAAAGTTCAGGCCTGCCTCCAGCAACGCGGACACGTCATCTAGATTCAAGTTGGCGGCACCACCCTCAACACTCAGGGTATCGATGTTATGGCCTGCCAACACCGGAGCGGCACCCGCAAAGCCATCCAACGCCACCAAATCGGCTTGTGTAACGTGCTGGGTCACATTCAGACCGGCGGCAAACTTGGTCAAGTTCGGCAAGTCGGCTGGACTGGTCGCGCCAATACCACCCATCACCACAACATGCTGACCATCAGCACCGGTCACGGCATCAATGCCCAAACCTGCAATGCCAGCCAACGAGGTGTTGAGGTGGATGGTGCCATCGACACCCGCCACACCATCGACCAACGCATCGCCCGCCACCAAGTGCTGGGTCACGTTCAGGCCTTGATCGAAATGGGGCACACCACCCAAACCACCGAATGCCGTCTGATCACCCACGCCACCAGTGACCGCCACGTTCAGGCCAGCCGCACCAGTAATCTGGTCAATACCCAACCCCGCCAAACCGGCCAGCGAGGTGTTGAGCTGAATGGTGCCATCTACGACAGCATCCAGACCAGCATCATCGGCCAGCACTTGCAGAGTGACATCCAGATCCTGCGCAAATTGCAGATTCAAACTGTCGATACTGCCGGAGCCAATATCGCCCACACCACCTTCAATCAAGAAGGCGGTACCTGGGGTACCTTGCACCGGATTAGTGGCCAAACCAGCGATACCTACCAAAGAATTGCTGATCTTGATGGGTTGCTCTGTTGGTGCATCGGTGGGCGCGTCC
>NZ_NWBQ01000046.1:9922-21184 GCF_002837135.1 Macromonas bipunctata
ATCGGTGGGCGCGTCCGTAGGCTCAGGTGGCAAACCAGAATCAGATCCACCTAAATCAACGCCAGCCTGAATTTCAACTTTTTGTGGTTCAACCGAATTACCATACTCATCTTTAGGAAGAATTGTCCCTTCAGGAAGACTCTGTCCTGGGGCAAGAGCAATCACAAAGCTCTTAATCCCACTCAGCGTCAAATGTGAAAAGTCCAGTGCTGGGCCTGTGTACCCACGCAAATCCAGAACAATTTGGCTATCTGCACTGGCTGATCCAATTTCAGAAAGATTAGGATCCAACAATTGTTGAACAGATAAAATTACCCGTGAGTTAATCAGAATCTTTCCAACCCCTAACGGAGCACCCCCATTAACTTCACTTAGATCAACCGTACCAAAAATAACTAATGTGTCTTCTGCTGTGGCATGAATATTTTTTCCAGATGCATCACTTTCAGATCTACCGCTACCACTTGTTAAAAGATCTTTTAAGTAGGATGACAATTGGCTCAGGTCTATTTTGCCGCCTGCACCGTCCGTACTGAAAACATTGCCAGAGCCAAACCTACTCAGATATTTTTCGATATCGGTAGCGGACAAAGAACCGACCAATACATACGTATCTGCACCGGCACCACCATCAATAATATCTGCACCTAAACGTCCCCAAATGAGATCATTACCGGCGTTACCTTTAATAACCTCTGCCCCGTCTGTTCCACGCAGGATATCAGAATTGTCTGTTCCGTTGATATCCTTGGGCGCGTCCGTAGGGAGTCCCCCGCCATCACCACCACTCGATGCAACAGCCGCCAAACCCACCGCCGCCACACCAGCCACAATGGCCGCTGGCGGCACTGCCGCAAACGCAGCAGCAACCGACGCCCCAGCGCCTTCAGCAGCAGTCAAGACAGTCGCGGCATCAGCCTCACCTTTGGCAACAGCAGCGGTTTGACCTGCTGTCTCCGCCGTTGTATCGGTAACAGATTCAGCGGGCACAGCCACATCGGCTTGGGCCACCAACACGTCTTGTTCCGGGGCCACGCCATCGGCAGGTATGGCCAACAGTTCTTCAGCGACAGCCTCGGGTTCGGCTGCGGCAATGTCGCGCACTTCAGGTGCACTGGAATCCAGCGACTCGGGCAAGGCTACCGGTTCAATGGCCGCCAATTGGCTGGCATTGAGCGCGGTGCCCGCATCGGTGGGTTGCCCCAGCAAACTGCGAACACCCGCACCATCGGCCAACACCTGATCGGCCACCACTGCGGCCAAACCAGCTGCTACTACGGACTGACTCTTGCCCGAACGGCGCATTAGGCTGCGCTTCGAGGTTTTCTTTTTTGCCATAATCTAACTCCACTAGGTACGTACAAGGGAAAAACCATTATAAAGAAGATGTCTCGTGCTAACCGTAAATTTACCGCATTGTTGCAATGCAACATTATGGATGCGTGTCATATAGCTCATAAAGTCTGAGTCAGCCCGCCGGCGTTTAGCTGAAGTGGTCGAAGCCACGCAAGATGGGCATTTGATCTGGCGGCAAAGCATGACCATCGGCCCCCAGCAGCAGCACACCACGTCCAGCGGCAACACGACCAATGCGTGTCGCCGCAGTGTGTGCGCGTTCTGTGGCAAACTGTACAGCGGCACGGGCGGTGGGCGGAGCGGTAAACACGAGTTCGTAATCGTCGCCGCCAGCCAGCGCGCAAGTCCAAGCCAGTTCTAAGGGTTGCTGGCGCACAGCATCGCTGACGGCGGCGGACTGCAACAGGGTTTCGGGGTACAACTCAGCCCCCACACCCGAAGCGGTCAGGATATGGCCCAAGTCGCCCAGCAGGCCATCGCTGACATCGGCGGCGGCGGTGGCAATGCCGCGCAGGGCTTGCCCCAGCGCCAGCCGGGGGGTGGGACATTCGAGCCGCTGGCGGGTGCGTTGCAGCACGTCCGCGGGCAGCGTGGTGTGGCCCAGCAAAGCTTCGAGCGCCAGGCGGGCATCGCCCACGGTGCCGCTGATGTAGATGTCGTCGCCCAGCTGGGCACCGCTGCGGCGCAGGGCTTGCCCCGCAGGCACCTGGCCGAACACGGTGATGCACAGGTTGAGCGGGCCGCGCGTGGTGTCGCCACCCACCAGCGGGCAGCGGTGCTGTTGCGCCAGCGCCAGCAGGCCGCGGCTGAAAGCGGCCAGCCACGCCTCGTCCGCCTGGGGCAGTGCGAGTGCCAGCGTGAAGCCCAGCGGCGTGGCGCCCATGGCGGCCAAGTCGCTCAGGTTGACGGCCAGCGCCTTGTGGCCCAGCGTGGCCGGATCGACATCGGCAAAGAAGTGGCGGCCTTCAACCAGCATGTCGCTGGAGATGGCGAGTTGCTGGCCGGGTTCGGGCGCCAGCAACGCACAGTCGTCGCCGATGCCCAGCACCAGCGATGGCGGCGCCACCGCCCCGCCCCACAGCTGGGCAGCAGGTTGGGCAAAGTAACGGCGGATCAGGTCAAACTCGCCCATCGGACGGCTCCTGCGGTGGCAGCACAAAGCTCCAGGGCTGGCGGCGCAGGCGGCGGCGGATGGCGGCGGCAATGCGGCCCCGGTTGACGGCGCTGATGTTGTGCGCGCGCAAGGCGACGCGGAACGCCAGGTAGAAGCTGATGGCCAGGTTGATGGGCCCAATCAGCAGCACGGCCGCCACGGCGCTCCAGAATTCGGGCGTGCCCAGCACCTGCCAGCCCAGCGCCACCGCCGCTGCGGTGATCTGGCCCGCCGAGAGCGTGACGTGGCGCACCTCCAGCCCCAGGCCAAAGAAGGCGGCAAAGGCGGGCACCAGCCCCAGCATCAGGCCCAGCGAGATGTTGGCGGCCAGGCCCGAGATGTTGCGGCGCATGAAGCTGGCCCAGCGCGCAGCACGCGCCGCGCCCAGCCAGCGCGTGAAGCGCGGGTTGTAGCGCCAGGCCGAGTCGATGCGGTGCAACACAAAGGCGTTCTCGACCCACCCGGCCACGATGCTGGAGGCAAACAGCAGCACGCCCGTGAAGGCGGCAAACAGCACCGACGCCCCCCCCACCTGGTGGCTGGCCAGCACGTAGCGCGCGGTGTCGGCGTCGATCATGAAGTGGCGCCCGCTGGCCCACAGCCCGGCGTTGAGCAGCAGCACCACCGGCACCACCAGCCCCAGGTTGCCCGCAATGGCGGCAATCTGCGAGCGCAGCAGGTGCGCCACCTCGTCCACAAAGGCGCGCATGGCGCGGGGGTGGCGGATGTGGCTGAGCTTGGCCGCCATGGCCGGGGCCGTGACGGCGGGCTGCTTGGTGGCCACCGTGAAGTGCAGCAACTGGATCAGCACGAACGACAAGGCGTAGTTCAGCCCCGCCGCCAGCCCGGCCCAGAACGCCGACCAGCCCAGCACGCCCAGCGCGAACTTGCCCCAGGTGGTCAGGCCCAGCACGGCGCCACCGCCAGCGGCGTAGCGCAGCATCTGGCGGTATTCGGCGCGGTTGCGGGTGATGTAGTGCTCGCCGGTTTGGGCGCTGCGTTCGGCCACCTTGGCCGCCATGAGCTGGGTGCTGCTGGAGAGCAAGGTGCGCAGGCTGCGGTTGTCGCGCCCCACCTGCACCAGGTCGGCCAGCAGGGCCACGGTGGCGCGCGCGGGCTGGGCCGAGTGCAGGGCGTCGAGCAGCATGTGGATGCGCAGCACGCGCTCGCGCAACTGGCGCAGCCGGAACACGATGCCGACCGAGATGCCGTGCTCTTCCAGGTGGGCGTACACGGTGTTGCTGGCGCGGCGGCAGGCCTCCAGCTGCGCTTGCAGCGCGGCCACGGCATCGGCCGCGGTGGCGCTGTGCGGCCCGTGCATCAGCACCGCGCTGCGCCAGCGTTCCAGGCACTGCGGCAGGCCGTGGAACGGGCGGCGCTGCAACACCTCGGGCGACATGCGGCTGCGGATTTCGGCGGCAAAGCCGGTGGCGCTGATCTGGCTGGCGGCAAACACCACCGCGTCGAGCAGCGTCACCGCCCAGGCGTTGGTCTGCGCCGGGTCGGCCAGCAGCAGCTGGCGCATGCGCTCCAGCGTGGGCGTGTCGAGCGCGCGCAGCCAGCGCACGTCAAACGGGTGCGAGAACACCAGCCCGAACAGCTCGCTGCTGTCGGTGGTCTCGGGCGTGCTGGGCAGCAGCTTGAGGCTGAGGCGGCGCCCCAGCTCGCTCAAGAAGGCGGTGCGCGGCGCAAAGCCAAAGTCGGCCAGCAGTGGCGTCATGTCCAGCGTGGTGGTGAAGACGCGCCACCAGGCCTGCCAGCGCTGCTGCAGCACGGGGTCGGCCTGCACCGCGTCGAGCAGCTGGTGGACGCGCACCAGCGCGGCGCGCACGTCGGTGGCCTCGCCGCGCACCCAGGCCACCACGCGGATCAGCCACAGGTGGCGCTGCGCCAGCGGCGCGTCGGGGTCGAGTCCGGCCAGCAGGGGCGGCAGTTGGTGGCGCGACGGCATGGGCGACCTCAGTGCAGCACGCGGCCCGGCGTGCCCGCACCGCTGTCGAGCACGAACAGCGGAATCTCAGCCTCGAAGCGGGTGCCGTCCTCGGCCACGCAGAAGTAGCTGCCGCGCATGGTGCCGGTGGCGGTGCGCAGTGGCGCGCCGCTGGTGTATTGGAACGATTCACCGGGGCGCAGCAGCGGCTGCTGGCCCACCACGCCCAGGCCGTTGACCTCTTCCACGTGGCCGCGCATGTCCTCGATGGTCCAGTGCCGCGCGATCAGCTGCGCCGCCACTTGGCCCGTGTTGGTGATGGTAATGGTGTACGCAAACAGGTACACCCCGGCGGCCGGGTCGGACTGCTCGGCCAGGTACTGCGGCTCGACCTGGCAGGAAAATTCGTATTTGGGCATGGCGCCAATGTTAACCAGCTGGCCCGCCAGCTGCCAAAATCACGCCCCATGACCACTTACCGCATTGCCCCCTCCATTTTGTCCGCCGACTTTGCCCGCCTGGGCGAGGAAGTCAAAGACGTGATTGCCGCTGGCGCCGACTGGATCCACTTCGACGTGATGGACAACCACTACGTGCCCAACCTCACGTTCGGCCCCATGATCTGCCAGGCGCTCAAGCCGCACGCCAAGACGCCCGACGGCGTGGCGGTGCCGATCGACGTGCACCTGATGATCGAGCCGGTGGATGCGCTGGCCGGGGCCTTTATCGACGCCGGGGCCGACCTGGTGAGCTTTCACCCCGACGCCTCCACCCACGTGCACCGCAGCGTGCAGGCCATCAAGGCCAAAGGGGCCAAGGCCGGGCTGGTGTTCAACCCCGCCGAGCCGCTGGACGTGCTGGACTGGGTGATCGACGACATCGACCTGATCCTGATCATGAGCGTCAACCCCGGCTTTGGTGGTCAGGGCTTCATCGACTCGGCGCTGCGCAAGATCGAGGCCGCGCGCAAGCGCATCGAAGCCAGCGGCAAGGACATCCGCCTGGAGGTGGACGGCGGCATCAAGGCCGACAACATCCGCCGCGTGGCCGACGCTGGCGCCGACACCTTTGTGGCCGGCAGTGCTATTTTTGGTCAATCTGATTACAGCCAGGTAATCGAACGCATGCGGGCGGCCCTGCGCTGATTGGGGTAAACCCGCAACATGAGCATGTGAGGGCCTGCGGGCCGGTGGCGCCTTGTAAGATGCGAGGCCTATGAGTTCTGCACCCCCTTCCCCGCGCCTGCTGGCCCCCGGTATTGCCCTGATGCGGCGCATGCCCATGACGCTGAAAATGCTGGGCATGGCCGCCACGCTGCTGCTGCCGCTGCTGGTGGTGGTGGGGGCCATGCTCATCAGCGGCCAGTGGCAGCAGCGCCAGCTGGCGTTGCTGGAGCTGCAGGGCGTGGCGGTGGTGGAGCGCATCACGGCGGTGGCGCAGGCGCTGCACCAGCACCGCTCGTACACCAGCATCGCGCTGTCGGGCAACGCGGCAGCGGGCGCACAACGCGACCAGGCACGCCAGCAGCTGGCCCAGGCCATGAACGCGCTGGACGCCCAGGTGCAGGCCAGCCCGGAGCTGGCACTGGCCGAACGCTGGGCCCAGCTGCGCGGTGTGCTGCAGCAGCTGGCGCAGGCCAACTGGTCCAGCGGCGAGCGGCTGCAGGCCATGCTGGAGCACCAGAAGGCGCTGGATTTGCTGCACGGCCTGCTCACGCTCAATGGCGAGACCTCCAAGCTGCTGCTCGATCCTGAGGCCGCCTCCTACTTCTGGATGGACATGGTGGCCGAACGCCTGGTGCTGCTGCAAGACACCACCGACCTGATGCGCGCCGAGGGCACCAGCGCCCTGCTGCGCGGCGACGAGGCCGTGAACGACGCCGTGCGCGTGGGCGGCCTGGCCGACCAGCTGCTGGGCCAGCTCGGCCGCCTGCAGGAAGCGGTGGCGGCACTGGAGCGCGCGGGCGAGACCCTGCCCCCCCCAATGGAAAGACACCCAGCAACGCACCCAGCAGTTTGCCGACGTGGTGCGCCTGACGCTGGGCAGCGGCATGGTGATGGGCGAGGTGACCTCGTACCTCAACGACGCCAGCGCCGTGCTGCAAGCGCAAACCCAGTTCAGCCAGCAGGCCGGCCAGCGCCTGAGCGCGCTGCTGCAGGCGCGCGCCGACGGCTACCTGATCGATTTGTGGCTCGAAGGCGCCGGGGCGGCGCTGGTGCTGCTGCTGCTGGCGTACGGCATGGCCTCGTTCTACCGCGCCACGCTCGACAGCCTGCAGCAGCTCAACCACGTGATGGAGCAGGCCACGCAGGGCGACCTCAGCAACGTGGTGCACGTGCCCGGCAGCGACGAGATGGCCCGCATGGGCGCCACCTTTGCCACCATGCTCAAGCGCCTGTCGGGGCTGGTGGCCGACATGCGCAGCGTCTCGGCGGTGCTGGGCCACATGGGCGAGAACCTGGTCGAGGACGGCCTCAACCTGTCAGACCGCACCCAGTCGCAGGCGGCCAGCCTGGAGCAGGCCTCGGCCAACGTGCGCGAGGTGGCCGAGACCGTGACCCGCAACGCCAGCGCCGCGCAAGAGATGAGCCGCGTGAGCAACCAGCTGCACCACAACACCGAAGCCGCCAGCGGCCTGATGCACCAGACCATGCAAGGCATGGGCACGCTGGAGGCCACCTCCAGGCGCATGACCGAGATCATCGGCACCATCGACAGCATCGCGTTCCAGACCAACATCCTGGCCCTGAACGCCGCCGTCGAGGCTGCGCGCGCCGGTGAGCAGGGCCGGGGCTTTGCCGTGGTGGCCACCGAGGTGCGCAACCTGGCCCAGCGCACCCAGTCCGCCGCCAGCGAGGTGCGCCAGCTGATTGCCGAATCCAACCAGCGCGTGCAGACCTCGGTGGGCGAGATCCACTCCGTCAACGGCGTGATGGACACGCTGGTGCAAGGCATCCGCGACATGGCCGGCCGCATCGACGGCATGGCCAGCGCCAGCCAGCAGCAAAGCGCGGCGCTGGGCGAGGTGGTGCAGGCCATGAACGCGCTCGACCAGATCACCAACCAGAACGGCGACATGGTGGAGCGCACCACCCAGCGCTCGGATCGCCTGATGCGCCGCACGCAGGACCTCAGCCACACCGTGCAGCACATCAAGCTGCCCCAGGGCACCGCCGACGAGGCGCGCCAGCTGGTGGAGGACGCCTGGACGCTGATCCAGCAGCAGGGCTACGAGCGTGCGGCGCAGGGCTTCTACAGCGCACCCTTCATCGACCGCGACCTCTACATCTTCGTGTTCGACCGCAACGGCGTGTACCAGGTGATGGGCGCCGACCAGCGCAAGAACGGCACCCGGCTGCACGACGCCCCGGGCGTGGACGCCGACCAGCTGCTGCGCGACGCCTGGGAGCGCGCCGACCAGGGCGGCGGCTGGGTGGAGTACAACATCATCAGCCCGGCCACGGGCGAGGTGCGGGGCAAGTCGTCGTTCGTGCGCGCCATCAACGACCGGCTGCTGATCGGGGCCGGTGCCTACCGCAGCGCACTGTTGTAACGCTTGAACGACAATTCGGGCTTGCCTGGACTTTTTGTCGGGCACCCTGGGGTGCCCGCGTTGCTGCTGTGCCCGATACCACCTCTGCCCCCCACCCCGACCTCCACCACATGACCGCCGACGAGCGGCGCGCCAGCACCGCGCTGGCCAGTGTTTTTGCGCTGCGCATGCTCGGGCTGTTCCTGGTGCTGCCCGTGTTTGCGCTGGAAGCGGCGCGCCTGCCCGGCGGCGACGACCCGGCCCGCGTGGGGCTGGCGATGGGGATCTACGGCCTGGCGCAGGCGCTGCTGCAGATTCCGCTGGGGCTGGCCTCGGACCGCTGGGGCCGCAAGCGCGTGATTGTGCTGGGGCTGGCGCTGTTTGCGGTGGGCAGCGTGCTGGCGGCCTGGGCGCCCACGCTGGACTGGCTGGTGGCGGGCCGTGCGGTGCAGGGTGCGGGGGCCATCTCCGCCGCCGTCACCGCCCTGCTGGCCGACCTGACGCGCGACAGCGTGCGCACCAAGGCGATGGCGCTGGTGGGCATTGGCATTGCGCTGATGTTTGCGCTGTCGCTGGTGCTGGCGCCGGTGCTGGCGGCACACATTGGCCTGCACGGCCTGTTTGCCCTGACCGCTGCGCTGGCCGTGGCTGGCATGGCGCTGGTGGTGTGGGTGGTGCCGGCCGAGCCCGCGCACCGCCCGGCCGCACGCGGTGGCCTGCGCGAGGTGCTGCGCCACCCCGGCCTGTTGCGGCTCGACGCCGGGGTGTTCGTGCTGCACGCGGTGCAGCTGGCCATGTGGGTGGCGGTGCCCGCGTTGCTGGTGCAGGCCGGACTGGCCAAGGCCGAGCACTGGCAGGTCTACCTGCCTGCGGTGGTGCTGGCGTTTGTGCTGATGGGCGGGGTGCTGTTCCGGCTGGAGCGGCGCGGCTACCTGCGTGCGGTGTTCCTGGTCTCGATCGGGCTGCTGCTGCTGGTGCAGCTGGGGCTGTGGTGGAGCGCCAGCGCAGGCAGCGCCTCGGTGGCCGGACTGGGGTTGGCTTTGCTGGCGTTTTTTCTGGGCTTCAACACCTTGGAGGCCAGCCAACCCAGCTTGGTGTCGCGGCTGGCCCCGGCGCACGCGCGTGGTGCGGCGCTGGGGGTGTACAACACGTTGCAATCGGTGGGCTTTTTTGTGGGCGGTGCAGTGGGTGGCTGGTTGGCCAAGCACTGGGGGCACAGCGGTGTGTTTGCCGCCTGCGCTGGCCTGACGCTGCTGTGGTTGCTGCTGGCCTGGCCCATGCAAGCCCCCACCACCCCACGCCAAGGGCCACAACGGGTTTGACTTGGGCCTTGCGGGAACCTCGTTCCCAACGGCGGCTCCATCTTGAAGTTGGGGATAATGGCCCTACGCCATTTCTGAATTTTAGGAGCCTAGATGCCGCATGATGTCACACTGATCGCAACAATTGCTGCTGGTTTTGGCCTAGCCATGATTTTTGGCCTGGTCGCTGCACGGCTCAAAATGCCACCGCTGGTGGGCTACCTGCTGGCTGGCATCCTGATCGGGCCGGGCACGCCCGGTTTTGTGGCCGACGTGGGGCTGGCGGGCCAGCTGGCCGAAATTGGCGTGATGTTGCTGATGTTTGGCGTCGGGCTGCATTTTTCGCTGCAAGACCTGATGGCGGTCAAGAAGATTGCCGTGCCGGGTGCCATGGTGCAGATTGCCGTGGCCACGGTGCTGGGTGCGGCCCTGAGCCTGCTGTGGGGCTGGAGCCTGGGCGCGGCGGTGGTGTTCGGGCTGTGCCTGTCGGTGGCCAGCACAGTGGTGCTGCTGCGCGCGCTGGAGGCACGCGGCCTGCTCAAGTCCGTCAACGGCCAGATTGCGGTGGGCTGGCTGGTGGTGGAAGACCTGGTGATGGTACTGGTGCTGGTGTTGCTGCCTGCGCTCTCGGGCGTGCTGGCGGGCACCGACGCCAGTGGCGCCATTCCGGTGGAGACCGCCTCCAGCGTCTGGATCACGGTTGGCATCACGCTGGCCAAGGTCAGCGCCTTCATTGTGCTGATGCTGGTGGTGGGGCGACGCGTGTTGCCCAAGCTGCTGTGGTGGGTAGCGCGCACCGGCTCGCAGGAGCTGTTCACCCTGAGCGTAGTGGCTATTGCGGTGGGTGTGGCGTTTGGCGCGGCCAAGCTGTTCGATGTCTCGTTTGCGCTGGGTGCGTTCTTTGCCGGCATGATGATGCGCGAATCGGAGTTCAGCCACCGCGCCGCCGACGAATCGTTGCCGCTGCGCGACGCGTTTGCGGTGCTGTTTTTTGTCTCGGTGGGCATGCTGTTTGACCCGGCGGTGGTGTGGCAGCAACCCCTCAAGTTGCTGGCGGTGGTGGTGGTGATGATGGTGGGCAAGACGCTGGCAGCTGCGGCGCTGGTGCTGGCGTTCCGCTACCCGCTCAACACCGCGCTGACGGTGGCGGTGAGCCTGGCGCAGATTGGCGAGTTCTCGTTCATCCTGGCCGGGCTGGGGGTGGGCCTGGGCCTGCTGCCGGTGGAAGGCCAGAGCCTGGTGCTGGCGGTGGCGCTGCTGTCGATTGCGGCCAACGCGGCACTGTTCTCGGCGGTGGAACCCATGCGTGGCTGGCTGCTGGCGCGCTCGGCCCTGGCGCGGCGGCTGGAGCAACGCGACGACCCACTGGCCGAACTGCCCGCCAGCACCCAGCGCGCCAACATCGAAGGACACGTGCTGCTGGTGGGCTACGGCCGCGTCGGCAGCCGCATTGCACGGCAACTGCGCGAACAGCAGGTGCCGGTGGTGGTGGCCGAACAGAACCGCGAGCTGGTGGACTGGCTGCGCCAGCAGGGCCACGCCGCCGTCAGCGGCAACGCCGAAGACGCCGCCGTGCTGATTCAGGCCCATGTGGCCAACGCTGCCATGCTGGTGGTGGCGGTGCCCGACGCGCTGCAGGCGCGCAAGATGGTGGAGATTGCGCGCAAGCTCAACCCCGGCATCCAGGTGGTGCTGCGCAGCCACAACGCCGAGGAAGCGCGCCTGCTGGCCGACGAAGGCTGGGGCACGGTGTTCCTGGAAGAACACGAGCTGGCCAAGGGCATGAGCGCGCACATCCTGGCCCGCTGCAGCCCCGCTGCCACATCCGCCCACCCCCATTGAGACCCGAAAGGCCCGCCATGACCACGCACCAGACGCATCCACCCTCCAGCGCCGACACGCCCCCGGTGGCCTGGCACGCCCTGCCCGCCGCCGAGGTGCTGCACGCGCTGCAAACCCCCGAGACCACGGGCCTAAGAATTTATCCGTA
>NZ_NWBQ01000047.1 GCF_002837135.1 Macromonas bipunctata
AATTCAAATGCGATTGCCCTGTGGATAACTTTGGGTGCCGTGCGAGCTCAGCCTGGCGCGTGGTTCAGGCGCAGCATGAGGGTCAACGGGTGTTGGGGCGAGGGCTGGAAGCCGTAGTGCAGGTAGAACTGGCGCGCCCGCTCGTCCAGCGCATGCACCAGCAGCGCCCGCACCCCGACGTTGTACGCCACTGTGGCCGCGCGCCGCACAGCGTCCTGCAATAGGCCAGCGCCCAGGTGCAGGCCTTGTGCGCGCTGGTCCACGGCCAGTCGCCCCAGCACCAGCACCGGCACGGGGTCGGGCATGTTGCGTCGTATGGAGCTGGTGGCCTCGCGGTGCGAGACCGAGCCCGCCGCCAGCGCGTAATAGCCCCAGACCCGCTGCGCTGCATCGGCCACCACAAAGGTGCGACTGGCCCCGCTGAGCTGGTTGGCCAGGGCACGGCGGCGCAGCCATTCGTCCAGGCCCGGCTCGCCGCACGCAAAGGCGTCCAGCAGGTGGGTGGTGGCCAAGGGCTGGGGGGCTTGCAGGGGGGGTGGCGTCATGCGGGCTGTTGCCAAGGCGCCTGCACGGCCAGCAGGCGCTCCAGCCCGGGGTTGGTGGCCGGGGGGGCGTCCAGCAAGGTGTTGAACTGCTGGAATTTGTCAGCGTCCAGCTGAAACAGCACTTGGTCGAGCAGTACCGCCTGCGCGCGTTCGCAGGCCACTTCGAGCATGAAGTCAGAGCGGTTCTTGCCCAGCAGGCTGGCGGCCTGGTCGATAAGGGCGCGCTGCTCGGGCAGGGCACGCAGGTTGATGGCGGCATCTCGCACGGTAGGCTCCTGTTGTATGGGCATCAGATGCGCAAATTGTGGATTTTTGTATAGCTGTTGTCAATACGGCTTGTGGTCGTGGCGGGCGGTTGCACAACACCCAGCGCGGAAATGTTTGTCTAGCCTGCGGATTTTTGCAATAATCGCGGGCTTTTCCCCAATTAGCAACTCTCTGCGTCTAAGCTGCGCCGCTGGCCAGCATTCGCACAACGGATTCACACCATGAAACGCACCTACCAGCCCTCCAAAGTCAGCCGCGCCCGTACCCACGGCTTCCTCGTCCGCATGAAGACCCGTGGTGGCCGTGCCGTCCTGAACGCCCGCCGCGCCAAGGGCCGCAAGCGCCTGGCCGTCTAAGGCCCCCGGCAACCCCACCGTTGGCCACCCGGGTGCAAGCGGCTGTGCCACCACCCACCGTGCGCGTGCAGCGCCTGCGCCAGCGCGCCCAGTTCGAGGCGGTGCTGCAACGCCCCGCCGTGGTCAGGACGCCGCACTTTGCGCTGCACCTGGCCGATCCGCTGCAGGCCAACACGCCGCAGGCGGTGCTGTTTCCGGTGGCGGGCCCCTGGCTGGGGGTGCTGGTGCCCAAGCGCTGGGCCAAGCGTGCGGTCACGCGCAACACCATCCGGCGCCAGATCTACGCCAACGCGCAGGCTTTCGAGGCCCTGCTGCCACCGCAAGCGATGGTGGTGCGGCTGCGCGCCGGTTTTTCGCGCCAAGACTTTGTCAGCGCGACTTCGGAGGCGCTCAAGGCCGCCATCCGCAACGAATTGCAAGAACTGCTGGGTCGGCACCTGCCACGGCGCTGGGCCCGCATGCTGGCCGAGACCGCTGCGGCGGTGTCGCCGCCCGTGGGCGCATGACCCCCTGGGCCTGGCCACGTCGGGGTCTGATGGGGCTGGTGCGCGCCTACCGCCTGCTGCTCAGCCCTTGGCTGGGTTCGGCGTGCCGCTTTGAGCCCACCTGCTCGGTGTACGCCCTGCAGGCGCTGGAGCGCCACGGCGCCGTGGGCGGCACCTACCTCACACTCAAGCGCCTGGGGCGGTGCCAGCCCTGGTGCGACGGGGGCTGCGATCCGGTGCCCGCGCGCGGGCCGTTCTCCTCCCTCGTTTCCGATTCGAAAAACAAGACCCCGACATGAGCGATATCCGCCGATCCATCCTCTGGGTGATTTTTGGTTTTTCACTGGTTCTGCTGTGGGACCAATGGCAAATCCACAACGGCCGCCAGGCCACCTTCTTCCCCACCCAGCCACCCGCCACCGCCCAGGCCCCGGCCCAGCCCGGTGCCAGCAACGCCGCCGTGCCCGCTGCCAGCGCCGCCTTGGCTGGCGCGGTGCCGGGCGCGGCCGCCGCGGCGCCGTCCAGCATTGCGCGCCAGCAGCACGTGGTCAGCACCGACGTGCTCAAGCTCACGTTTGACAGCGAGGGCGGCTCGCTGGTGGGCGCCGACATGCTGCAACACCGGGCCGTGACCGGCCAGCCCAGCCAGACGCAACCCCTGACCCTGCTGACGCAAAGCCCGACCCACACCTACGTGGCGCAGACCGGTCTGGTGGGCGGCGCGCTGCCCACGCACAAGACGCCGATGCAGCTGGTGCAGGGCGGGCAGAGCCTGGCCGAGGGCCAGGACGAGACCCGCCTGCGCTTCGAGTCCGAACCCGTCAACGGCGTGGTGCTGGCCAAGACCTACACCCTGGCGCGCGGCTCGTACCGCCTGGGCGTGCAGCACGAGGTCATCAACCGGAGCGCGGCCGCCATCACGCCGCAGCTGTACCTGCAACTGGTGCGCGACGGCAGCAAGGCCGACAGCGACACGCCGTTCTACTCCACTTTCACCGGCCCGGCCGTGTACAGCGAGGCCGCCAAGTACGAGAAGGTCGAGTTCGAGGACATCGACAAGCAAAAGGCCGAGTTCCAGAAAACCGCCAGCGACGGCTACGTGGCCATGGTGCAGCACTACTTTGCCACCGCCTGGTGGCTTGACGGCGGTGCAGCGCGCGAGAACTTTGTGCGCAAGCTCGACCAGAGCCTGTACTCCGCCGGCCTGCTGACCACGCTACCCAGCATCGCGCCGGGCCAGAGCCACACCAGCAGCGCACACTTGTTCGTGGGCCCGCAGGCCGAGAAGGTGCTCGAGCAGCTCACCCCCGGGCTGGAGCTGGTGAAGGACTACGGCTGGGTCACCATCCTGGCCAAGCCGCTGTACTGGTTGCTGGAGAAGATCCAGGGCGTGGTGCAGAACTGGGGCTGGTCGATCGTGCTGCTGGTGGTGCTGCTTAAGGCCGCGTTCTACTGGCTCAACGCCAGCGCCTACCGCAGCATGGCCAAGATGAAGGCGGTCAACCCGCGCGTCATGGAGCTGCGTGAGCGCCTCAAGAGCAACCCGCAGCAGATGCAGATGGAGATGATGAAGCTCTACCGCGAGGAAAAGGTTAACCCGGTGGGCGGCTGCCTGCCGATCATGGTCCAGATCCCGGTCTTCATTGCGCTGTACTGGGTGCTGCTCTCCAGCGTCGAGATGCGCAACGCGCCGTGGGTGGGCTGGATCACCGACCTGTCCACACCCGACCCGTACTTCATCCTGCCGCTGGTGATGACCTTGACCACGGTGGTGCAGACCGCGCTCAACCCGCTGCCGCCCGACCCGATGCAGGCCAAGCTGATGTGGATCATGCCGCTGGTGTTCAGCGTGATGTTCTTCTTCTTCCCGGCCGGTCTGGTGCTGTACTGGATCACCAACAACGTGCTGACGATTGCCCAGCAAGCGCACATCAACCACCGCATGGGTGTGCCGCTGAAGATCAACTTGCCCAAGTTCAAGTAAACCAGCACACGCCACAGGGGCCGCTTTTGCGGCCTTTTTCCTTCTTGCCCACGCACCCCACTCAGCCACCAGGAGGCCACCACCATGCTGCCCAGACACCAGGATCCTATCGTTGCACTGGCCACCGCGCCTGGCCGGGGGGCGGTGGGGGTGGTGCGGGTGTCGGGCCGGGGGCTGGACGCGCTGGTGCAGGCGTTGTGCGGCAAGGCGCTCAGGCCGCGTGAAGCCACTTACCTGCCGTTCCGTGACGCCGATGGCAGTGCCATCGACCACGGGTTGGCACTGCATTTTCCGGGGCCGCACTCGTACACCGGCGAGGATGTGTTGGAGCTGCAAGCGCACGGCGGCCCGGTGGTGTTGCAGTTGCTGCTGGCGCGTTGCTTGAGCGCCGCCACCGAGCTGGACCCCACCACCGGCCAGCCCCGTTTGCCACGCTTGCGTTTGGCGCAGCCGGGTGAATTTACCGAGCGGGCGTTTCTCAACAACAAGATCGATTTGGCACAAGCCGAGGCGATTGCCGATTTGATCGATGCCAGCACCGAGGCCGCCGCGCGCAGTGCCACGCGTTCGCTGTCGGGCGAGTTCTCGCGCGAGATTGCCACGCTGCGCGAGGCGCTGATCCACTTGCGCATGCTGGTGGAGGCGACGCTGGATTTCCCGGAAGAGGAGATCGACTTCTTGCAACAGGCCGATGCCCGAGGCCAGCTGCAGCGGCTGCAGACCCAGCTGGCCACGGTGCTGCAGCGCACGCGCCAGGGCGCGCTGCTGCGCGAGGGCATCAAGGTGGTGATTGCGGGCCAGCCCAACGCGGGCAAGAGCTCGCTGCTCAACGCCCTGGCTGGGGCCGAGCTGGCCATCGTGACGCCGATTGCGGGCACCACACGCGACGTGGTGCAGCAGACGATCCAGATCGAGGGCGTGCCGCTGCACGTGATCGACACCGCTGGTCTGCGCGAGGGCGGCGATGTGGACGAGGTGGAGCGCATCGGCATCCAGCGCGCTTGGGGTCAGATCGAAAGCGCCGACGCGGTGCTGTTTTTGCACGACCTGACCCGGGCCGATCAACCCACCTACCAGCAGGCCGACCGCGAGATTGCCGCTACCTTGGCCCAACGCCTGCCCGCCCGCGTGACGGTGATTGACGTGTGGAACAAGGCCGACGCGCCCCACGCCGAGGCCGCTGGCACCCCAGCCACCGATACCGCACACCCACACGAACACCTGCACTTGTCGGCCAAAACCGGCGTGGGGCTGGACGTGTTGCGCCAGCGTTTGTTGCAGTTGGCGGGCTGGCAAGGTGGTGGCGAGGGCCTGTACATTGCGCGTGAACGCCATGTGCAGGCATTGCACCAAGTGGCCGAGCATTTGGCGCTGTCGGCCCAGCACTTGGCGCAGCAGGCACAGGCACTGGACTTGCTGGCCGAAGAATTGCGGCTGGCCCAGAACGCGCTCAACACCATCACCGGCGCCTTCAGTGCCGACGACTTGCTGGGCGTGATCTTTTCGTCCTTCTGTATTGGCAAATAACCCGGCCCCGCGTGGCTGTGCACACCCCCGATGACTACCCCTTTCCGTTCCCCTGAGATGTGGCTGGATCCCCGTTCGTTGCAAAGCCGGGTGGGCTCCAACACGTGGGCCAAGGCGCAGCAGCTGTTCTTGCAAAACCGGGTGCTGGCGCTGGCCATTGAGCCGCTGACCAAGTACGGCCCAGGCCGCTGGCAGGTCACGGGCAAGGTCAAGGGCAGCCTGGCCCGGCCTTACGAGGTCAGCTGCACCGTGTACTTGGACAACGACGGTGAGTTGCGCCAGTGGGAGTCGGACTGCACCTGCCCGGTGGAGCTGCGCTGCAAGCACGCGGTGGCGTTGCTGCTCAAGGCCGCCTACCAGGGCCACCAGCTGGTGGCGCACCACCTGCCTGCCCTGGCCGCCGCGCCCAGCCTGGCCAGCGCGCCGGCGCGTGGTGCTGGCACCCACACGGGCACCGCAATCCCTCCCCTTGCCACGCCCAGCGGCAGCGCCTCCGCGCGGCCAGCGGTGGCGGGTGGCAGCGGGCCGGTGAGCAACAGCCTGGAGGCCGTGCTGCGCGACCTCATCAGCACGGGCGAGGCGCTGATGTCGCGCGCCAACCAGCTGCGACCCACCCCGCAGCCCCCCCCGCCGACGCCCAGCTGCTGGCCTGGTTGCGGGCGCTGGAGCAGGCCAGCCCGCCCGAGCCGACGGCGGCGTCCAGTGCCGTGTTGAGCCGCGCTGGCGAGCCGCCCGAGGCGCCACCGGAGCATGTGCTGTACCTGCTGTCGGTGCAAAATGTCAACGCCCAGCCCGTGCTGCACCTGGAGCTGACCAGCGCCTACCGCAAGGCCAAGACCGGCGACTGGAGCAAGCCCAAGAAGGTGCGGCGCGAACTCCGGCCCGGCCAGCCGCTGTACGACCAGGCCACGGCCACCGACCGCCACGTGTTCCAGCTGCTCAAGGCGTTGCAAAACCCGGGCAACGGCTACCACGGCGGCTACTACAACGAATTCCAGAGCGAGGTCGTCGTCAGCGGCTTTGCCGGTGTGACGGCGCTGCAGCTGGCGGCGCAGACCGGGCGCCTGTACGCCAGGAGCGACAAGGGCAACGCCCAGACCCCGCTGCGCTGGGGCGACGAGCTGGCCGTGCAATGGCACTGGAAGGAGCTGGCGGGCCAGCGCGACGACGACGACACCCAGTGGTGGCTGCAGGCCAGCCTGCCCGCGCCACAGGCGCTGCTGTGCCGCAACACGCCGCCGCTGTACCTCAACGTGACGGACGGCATCTGCGGCACCGTCACCGCCCCCGGCCTGACGCCCGAGCAGCTGCTGATGCTGTTCAAGGCGCCGGTGCTGCAACGCTCGGTGCTGCAGCAGCACCAGGACCGCCTGATCCAGCAACTGGGCCCGGTGCCGCTGCCGCCCGTGCTGCCCCCGGTGCGTGTGGTGCAGCACGTGGCCCCCAGCGCCCACCTGCACCTGCGCCGCCTGCCCGCCGCTGCGGCGGCAACGCATGGCTGGCTGCAGGCCGAACTGCGCTTTGACTACGCCGGCCTGCGCGGCTGGTGGGCCGACCAGCCCGCCAGCGTGCTGCTGCAGCACGACGGCCAGCGCGTGCGCCTGCTGCGCGACGTGGCCGCCGAGCGGCACGTCATCGACGCCCTGGTGCGGCTGGGCCTGCAGCACGACGCCGAAGGCCGCTTCGGCATTGCCGGCACGCACAGCCAGCAGCCGTGGCTGCAGTGGATGTCGCAAGGCTACGCGCCGCTGCTGGCCACGGGCTGCCACGTAACATGGGACGCCGAACTCGACGACTGGCTCACCCCCGCCGACGGTGTGGTGGCGCAGCTGCAGCCCCAGGGCGATGGCACCGAAGCCACCTCGCCGTGGTTTGATTTGTCGTTGGGCATCGACATCAACGGTGTGCGCCACAACATCCTGCCCTGGCTGCCCGAGCTGATTGCCACCCTGGGCGATGCGCCGCTAGATCCCGATACCGGCGAGGCGGTGTTGCCGCCGTGGCTGTACCTGCGCCGCCCCGACGACAGCGGCTTTGTGCAAGTGCCCACCGCCGCCCTGCGCCCGTGGCTGGCCGCCTTGCTGGAGCTGGTCAACCAGCAGCACAACTTTGATGCCGAGCACCTGCGCCTGTCGCGCTGGGACGCGTTGCGCACCCAAGCCGCCATCGGCCAAGGCGCGGTGTGGGACGGTGCCCAGCAATTGCGCAGCATGATGGAACAGCTGCAAGGCCACAGTGCCCTGCCGGTGGTGCCGTTGCCTGCGGGCTTGCGCGCCGAACTGCGCCCCTACCAGCACCACGGCCTGAACTGGTTGCAGTTTTTGCGCACGCACGGGCTGGGTGGCATCCTGGCCGACGACATGGGACTGGGCAAAACCCTGCAAACACTGGCCCACATCCTGCTGGAAAAAGAAGCGGGCCGCCTGACGGCCCCGGCGCTGGTGATTGCCCTGGTCAGCCTGATGGGCAACTGGCGGCGCGAAGCGGCTCGCTTTTGCCCCGATCTGCGCTGCCTGGTGCTGCACGGCCAAGACCGCCACGAGGCCGCCGCCAGCATGGCCGAACACGATTTGGTGATTGCGCCGTACTCCTTGCTGGCGCGCGACCGCGACCGCTGGTTAGGCCAGCAGTGGCACTTGGTGGTGCTGGATGAAGCGCAAAACATCAAGAACGCCAACACCCAAGCCGCCCAGGTGGTGGCCGAGCTGCCCGCCCGGCACCGGCTCTGCCTGTCGGGCACGCCGATGGAGAACCATCTGGGCGAGATCTGGAGCCTGTTCCACTTTCTGATGCCCGGTTTTCTGGGCAGCCACAAGCGGTTTACCGAACTGTTCCGCAACCCGGTGGAAAAACACGGCAACAGCGAACGCCTGGCCCAACTGCGCGCGCGCATCACGCCCTTCATGCTGCGGCGTACCAAGGCGCTGGTGGCACACGAATTGCCCCCCAAGATCGAAACCCTGATGCGTGTCGAGCTGGACGGCGCACAGGCCGACTTGTACGAAACCATCCGCCTGGGCATGGAAAAAACCGTGCGCGACGCGCTACAAAGCCAAGGGTTGGCCAAATCGCAAATCACCATTCTGGACGCGCTGCTCAAGCTGCGCCAGGTGTGCTGCGATCCGCGCTTGCTCAAGCTGGACGCTGCGCGCCAAGTTCATACCTCGGCCAAGCTGGAGCAGCTGATGGAGCTGTTGCCCGAGATGTTGGAGGAGGGGCGGCGCATCCTGCTGTTCTCGCAGTTCACCAGCATGCTCACGCTCATCGAGGCCGAGCTGAAAAAGCGCAAGATCCCGTGGGTCAAGCTCACCGGGCAGAGCCAGAAGCGCGACGAGATCATCACCCGCTTCACCAGCGGCGAGGTGCCGCTGTTCCTCATCAGCCTCAAAGCCGGTGGCGTGGGCTTGAACTTGCCGCAGGCCGACACCGTGATCCACTACGACCCGTGGTGGAACCCCGCCGTGGAAAACCAGGCCACCGACCGCGCCCACCGCATTGGGCAGACCCAAAGCGTGTGGGTGGTCAAGCTGGTAACGCAGGGCACGATTGAAGAACGCATTGTGGACTTGCAAGCCCGCAAGGCCGCGCTGGCCGAGAACATGTACAGCGGTGCCGCCACCCGCACCGAGCCCATCTTCAGCGAAAACGACTTGGCCGAATTGCTCAAGCCCCTGTCGGCTTGAACCGCAGGGGCTTGAAGGGGAGGGGGCACCGGCCAGCGGTGCCGGTGTGAATCAGGCTTTGGCCTTGGCCACCGCCATGTGGGCCACTTGCTGGTCGAGGATGGCTTCAGGCTCTTGCGCCTCTTGCAGTGTGGGGTGGTTCAGGCCAGCGTTGAGGCGCTGCATGTCCAGGTCGCCCGTCCATTTGGCCACCACCAGCGTGGCCACACCGTTGCCGACCAGGTTGGTCAGGGCGCGGGCTTCGCTCATGAAGCGGTCGATGCCCAAAATCAGCGCCAAACCGGCCACGGGCACGCCACCCACCGCCGACAGTGTGGCCGCCAGCACAATGAAGCCGCTGCCGGTGATGCCCGCTGCGCCCTTGGAGGTCAGCAGCAGCACGGCCAGCAGGGTGAGCTGCTGCGTCAGCGTCATGGGTGTGTCGGTGGCTTGGGCGATGAACACAGCGGCCATCGTCAGGTAGATGGAGGTGCCGTCCAGGTTGAAGGAGTAGCCGGTCGGAATGACCAGGCCCACCACCGATTTGCGTGCGCCCAGGTTTTCCAGCTTTTCCATCATGCGCGGCAACACCGATTCGGACGACGAGGTGCCCAGCACGATCAACAGCTCTTCTTTGATGTAACGCACAAACTTGAAGATGCTAAAGCCGTGCAGGCGGCTGATGAGGCCCAGCACCACAAACACGAACAGCAAACAGGTCAGGTAGAACGTGCCCATGAGCTTGCCCAGCGAGAACAGCGAACCGATGCCGTATTTGCCAATGGTGAAGGCCATCGCGCCAAACGCACCAATCGGGGCCACCTTCATGATGATGCCGACGATGTCAAACAGCACGTGGGAAAACTTCTCGATGAAGTCGAACACCATCGTGCCACGGCCACCAAACTTGTGCAGCGCAAAACCAAACAGCACCGAGAACAGCAGCACTTGCAGGATCTCGCCCTTGGCAAACGCGTCCACCACCGAGCTGGGAATCACGTGCAGCAGGAAGTCCACGGTGCCCTGCATTTTGCCGGGGGCGGTGTAGGCGGCAATGCCCTTGGTGTCGAGGGTGGTCGGGTCCACGTGCATGCCCGAACCCGGTTGCAGCACGTTGACGACGATCAGGCCAATCACCAGCGCAATGGTGGAGACGATCTCGAAGTACAGCAGGGCCAGACCGCCGGTCTTGCCGACTTTTTTCATGTCTTCCATGCCCGCAATGCCCACCACCACGGTGCAAAAGATGATGGGCGCAATGATCATCTTGATGAGCTTGATGAAACCGTCACCCAACGGTTTCATGTCGGCACCCAACTGCGGGTAGAAATGGCCCAGCAACACGCCGACGGTGACGGCAAACAGCACCTGCACGTACAGGGAATGGTAAAACGGCTTGCGCCCAGAGGGGTTGGACATGGCAATGGCTCGCAACGAAGGGGGGGAGGAGCACGGGCTGAACCCATGCGCGTGAAGTGGCGCAAGGATACGAAGCGCCGGCCACGGCGCCAACTGTGGCGTTCAACAGTCGGGTTTACCCTGATTCAGTCGCCACTGGCGGGCACTTCGGCGATGGCCTGTTGCACCGCTTGCAGCAGCGCGGCGCCCACGGTGCGCCGGAAGGTGTCGTACACCGGCTGCGCGTCTTGGCGCAGGGTGGCCCGCTGGGCTGGGGTCAGGGTGTGGACTTGCAAGCCGGGCGTGTGTTGCAGGCGTTGCAGGGCTTGTTGGTCGAGTGCGGCGGAGCGCCGGTTGCCTTGTTCCAAGGCTTCGGCCAGGGCGGTTTCGAGCAGGGTGCGGTCGGCGGGGCTCAGGCTGGCCCAGAAGCGCGGGTGCGTGACCACGGCATAGCCCAGGTAGCCGTGCTGGGTCAGTGTCAGGTGGGACTGCACTTGGGCCAGATGTTGGGTGTGGAAGTTGGAGAGCGTGTTTTCGGTGCCATCCACCACGCCGCTGGCCAGGGCGCGGCGCGTGTCGCCAAACGGCAGGACCACGGGTTCGGCCCCCACGGCGCGCATTTGTGCCACCAGCACGCGCGAGGCCTGCACGCGCAGGCGTTGGTCTGCAAAGTCGGCGGGGTTGCGCAGTGGGCGGTGTGCGCTCATGTGCTTGAAGCCGTTGTCCATGAAGCCCAGCCCCAGCATTTGCTGGCGTGCCAAGCGTTGCCGCAATTGTTGCCCCACCGGGCCTTGCAGCACGCGCCGCACCTGGGCCAGATCGGTGAACAGGAAGGGCAGGTCGAACACTTCGAATTCGGGCATGCCCACATTGCCAAACTTGGACAGCGACGGGGCCAGCAGCTCGACCGCGCCCAAGCGCAGGGCTTCCATTTCGTCGTCGTCGCCGTAGAGTTGGGAGTCGGGGTACACCTCCACACGGATGCGCCCACCGCTGCGCTGCTGCACCAGTTGCTGGAAGTGCTGTGCCATCTGGCCCTTGGGGGTGTCGGGGGCCACCACGTGCGAGAACCGCACCAGCACCGCCGGGCGTGCGGCATGGGCCGGTGGTGGCAGCACGGCGCCACCGCCGCCCAAGGCCCACGCCAGCAATGCCGCAACCGCCACCGGGCTGCGCGGGCGCCACAGCGGCTGCAGGCAGGCACGGTACTGCCAAAACCAGGTGATCAGGGGCAACATGCGAGAACAGCAACAGTGGATGAAGGAACGCAGCACGCCACAGTATCGTTCAAAGCCCGCACGGTACCGCCACAATCTGGCCCTGCATGACCCCACCCTCCGACACCACCGACCTGGACCGTTTTGAGCTGGACACGCGCCGTGCGGTGCGGGCCGGTCGGCGGGCTTTGTATGGCCTGTCGGGGTTGTTGCTGTTGGTGTTGGTGAGCATGGCGCTGCTGGTCTGGTTTTTGCGGCAGGTCGAGGCCGAAGAGGCCGACCGCCAGCGCAGCGCCGACGCGCAGTGGTTGGATCAGAGCTTGCGTTTTCACTTTCGGCGGCTGGAGGCCGATGTGGCGGGCCTGTTGCCGCAAGTGGGCGCGGCGGCGGTGCCGATGGACACACTGCCCCACCGCGCAGGCGCGTTGTGGCGCGGGGGAGCGGTGCGCGCGCACGGTTGGTGGCCCGCCGAACAACAGGCGTTTGTGGCGCGTTGGCCGCATTGGGTGCAGGCTGAATTGGGCACCCCGGAACAAGCCGACGCGCTGGTGGTGATGCTCAACACCGCGCGCGGCCTGCGCCGCCCCACCTACGCGGGGCCGTGGGTGCGCGCCACCACACCGGGGGGCGATACCGTGCTGTGGCTGGCCTACCCGTGGTGGGAGGGCGAGCACTTTCGGGGCAGCTATGTGTTGGCGGTGGCGGTGGAGCGCGCACTGGAGCAGGCCATCCCGGCGTGGTTTTTGGCCGACCACCGTGTGCAATCGGTGCCCGAGCCACAGGCGGCCGATTTGGCGGCCACGCATGCGTGGGTGTCCATCCCATTGTCGGGGGCGCAGTGGGGCTTGCTGGTGGCCCCGTTGGGCGATCAGGCCGCTGTGGCTCCCCGTGCCTTTTTTGGTGCTGCCTTGCTGTGTTTGCTGGGCATGTTGGTGGCGCTGCTGTTTTTGGGCCGGGTGTTGGCACAACGCTGGCGGTTGGAAGCGCGTTTGGGCACCCAAATGGCCTTGCGCCAGGCGATGGAACGTTCGGTGACGCTGGGCCTGCTGGCGTGGGATTTGAATGGCCGCCCGTTTTACGCCAACCAAGCGCTGTGCCGCATGGTGGGTTGGTCGGGCGCTGAACTGCTGGCCCCAGCCCCCGAATTGCCCTGCTGGCCCGCCGAACAAGGCCCCTTGTGGCCGCGTGTGGTGCAATTGGGCCAGGCCCCGCCCGAGCGCCAAAGCGGTGACGAAGGCCAACTGCTGCACCGCGCAGGCCACCGGCTGGACGTGTGGTTGCACGCCGCCCCGCTGGCGCTGGCCGATGGCCGCGTGATTGGCTGGATGGCCTCGGTGTTGGACATCAGCGAACGCCGGCGCATGGAACGGCTGGCCGCACGCCAGCAAGAACGGCTGGAAGCCTCGGCCCGACTGGTGGCGGTGGGCGAGGTGGCTTCCACTTTAGCCCGGATATTTCACCATAGCCCGTAGAAATGAGGACGACATTGCCCTTGAAATGCCCGAACATCGAGGTATCGAATCCAGATGAAAGGACGGGCAATGCCGAAACCAAACTGTACACCGCAAACAACTGCCGATGAGGTTGGCGTGATTGATTTTGGCCGACTGGGCCGACGCAAGATCGAGGGCCGCTTCGATGGCGGCAGCATGACCAGCGACGCTGGGGTGATGCTGCTGGCCGAAGTCG